>JAEWUR010000527.1 GCA_023397045.1 Planctomycetota bacterium | reverse complement strand
ATACACGGTCGACAAACAAACGCTGGCATTCAACAAAACCCATATTCCGATACGCCTAATGCAATACGGAACGGACAACCTGGTTTCGCGTTCACAGGCTCGCAGACTCCTGTCGGGTTTCGAGGAGTTTCGAGAGGTCCTCCTCGACTTCTCCGGCGTCCCCACGATCGGTCAAGCATTTGCCGACGAGGTTTTTAGGGTGTACAAGAACGCGCATCCGGAGATCAAGATCGTGGCAATTCATGCGGAACCGGCGGTTCGAGCCATGATCCGTCGAACAACCGAACGATGAGTCGACAATCAGGTAAGCTTGGCTACCTTGCCTATCTAGCGATTCCAGCATTGCCCAACGTCCCTTTGTTGCCCCGACTGCCGAGCCTCACTCTCTGTGTTACCCCTGTGTGGTAGGTAAGTGTCCCAGCGGCAGAGCTGTGTCCTTCCGCGACCCCTTGCAATCTGTTTCGGGTCTGCTATTCTCTCTGCACCTACCGGAAAGGTTTCCGCAGGATGCCCAGTTTGTCGCATGATGCGATGTGATTGACCCGACACCCAGCGCGAAACATTGATTGCGTCCGGAACGCAAACGGACTTCGACCTAGCCGAACAATCCCAAGCCTGAGGCGACACGCCACCCTCACAGGATCCGCGTTTTTTCCAGCGGGATCTCCAAACCGGCGATGTGCAGTCTCGGGCGGTGATGGGTCGAAACGTGCCGTTGGCGTTCAGACGCAGCCCACCTGATTTTTCCTAACAAGGAGGAACTCTCGATGTTGACGACGAAATTGTTGCTCTGCGCAACCATGTTGATTCTCGGTGACGCTGAAACCAAGGAAACCAACCCGCCGGCCCCTGTCGAACAAGCTGCTGTCGAGCAGGCCGCTCAGACCGAGCAGGTCGACCAGAAGGTCGAACCGCAGCAGGAGGAAGAGAAAAAGGCTGTTCCGCCGGACTCCGCGAAATCGCCAACGGCGGATGACGCGACCGACGCCGAGCAATCGGACGCTTCCGAGGAGCCCGAGGAGCGAGTCGTCGATGGCGTCAAGCTTCAGGCCATCGAGGCCCATGTGGTTTCCTACACCAACCAAGAGCGTGCGCGCCATGGCCTGCCGCCGCTAAAAGTCGATCCGGAATTGATGAAGACGGCGCGCGAACATGCCGCTTGGATGACCCGAAACCGCAGCATGGTCCATACGTGGCGAGCCGTGGCCGAGAACATTGCCATGGGTCAGCCGCACAGCCGGGATGTGGTTCGGGCATGGATGAACTCATCGGGCCATCGCGCGAACATCTTGAACTCGGGCCACGGCAGGATCGGCGTCGCGGCTTTTCGCACCGACGGCGGTACGATCTTCTGGTGCCAACAATTCCTGCGATAGATTTTCGTCAAGCGTCGTTGGAAAAAAACTACGACGTGCGACGATCGCGCGAACGGCCGACAAGCCGCGGCTCATAATCGGGCTGCCCGGCTTGTTCGGCAATCGCCCTGAGAAATCGTCGCGTCAACTCGTGGAGGGCGTCCCGTTCGTTGTCTGCGTCGGCAACGTCCAAAGGATCGAGCGGTTTTCCGAACGATAACCGAACGTGCGCCGGCATGAAGAGACACCCAAGCGTCGTACCGTCGTAGGGTGTTCCGCTGATGTAACACGGCACGACCGGCGCCTTGGCTTTCCATGCCATCAACGCTGCGCCGGGACGCCCCGGCAGCAGCAGTTCTTTGGTCGTGTTGATCGACCCTTCGGGGAACAGTCCGACAACTTCTCCTTGCTGCAACAATCGGATGGCCTCGCGGATGGCCGCCATGTCGACCACGCCGCGCGCGACCGGGATGACCTCGCACATCGACAGCAATCGGCGAAACGGGGGGAATTCGCAATATTCCTTCGCGACCATCCAATGGATGACTCGCGTTGTTGTGGCAACGAGAACCGATGGGTCGAACGGACAACGATGATTGCAGACGATCAACGCGCCTTGACCGCGTGGAACGGGAAACGGCGCGTCGACTTCGACGCGCCACAACACTCGCGCCATCACATAATTCAACGCATACAGAAAGGACTGTCCCGGCGTAAACGGCGAACGCCGCAACATCGACATAATCCAAACAAGAACGGCAAGCGCGACCGTAGTTACCACGCAAATTCCAAGGATGTCGCTGGTTTCGTCCGATAACATGGTTAATTTCCCTCTCGGCGTCCTTTTTTCCAATGTACTCTTATTGAGAATATGCAGCGATCGAGTAGGGAAGGGCATCTTTCAAACCACTTGACGAACATCATTGATCTGAGCCTCCCAGGAAAAAGCTGATGAAGATTGGCGTTCTGAGCGACAGCCACGGCGAAGTGTGGATCGTGGAGCGGGCGGTCGCGATCCTCCAAAACATGGGCGTCGCCGTGGCAATTCATTGCGGCGACATCGGTCCGGAAGTCGTGCCTCTGTTCAAGGGCATCCCCACCCATTTCGTCCATGGCAACATGGACAACACCGACCAGATTCGCGACGCCATCACCCAGCCCGAGCACGTCGATCATCGGCAATTCGGCGCGCTCGAATTGGACGGGCGACGGGTGGCGTTTCTCCACGGCCACGACGTGAAACTCCTGCGGCACACGATTCACTCGGGCCACTACGACCTCGTATGTCACGGCCACACCCATGCGTTTTCGCAGAGCACCGAAGGCAAAACGCTCGTTCTGAACCCCGGCGCGCTGTCGCGGACCAGCCGCCCATCGATCGCCGTGGTCGATCTCGATTCGATGCATGTTTCAGAGATTCCGTTGTAGTGCGTCGGGCGTCGCCGCTCAGGAAAGGCACGTCCGATCGGCCATAACCAACGCGTGATAGTCGGCGATTTCGCGTTCGCGCCGCGCCGAGTCCCATTCGAGAATATCGGCCATCCATTCGGC
>JAEWUR010000520.1 GCA_023397045.1 Planctomycetota bacterium | reverse complement strand
GTCACGTCTCCCCTCGCCCGCTTGCGGGAGAGGGGCAGGGGGTGAGGGCGGCTTGTATTCTCAAAACGGTCGCCCCTATTTCCTGCAAAGTGTTACGCCACATAGCCACAAAAAGGCGGACGGACTCGGGCGGCCCCGTATCCATCCGAATTGCACCCATTTTTACCCCGGATCGTGTCTCACAAGAAGAGGGGAATGCCCAAACCGGGGTTCACGCTCGTTTTTTTCACAAAATGGAGGTCGAGCGAGTATCCAGAATCGGTCGAAAAAGGTAAGATCGGCTTTCGGCGGCGCTAGCGGTCTGTACAGGCACGGATTTGTCATCGCAAAACATCGATATCTCCGGGCCAGACATTCCGGAAAACGTCTCCGCACCCGATCGTGTTCGTCGTGGGGCAAAGAGATGGCTGCGCAACTGCGGCGAAGCTGAATTCCAGAAAGAAACCACCTGAAAGGGGTGCGTTTTTGGGGAATTTCGTAAAATTGTCGTCGAAAGGCTTGGGTTTTGCCGTTGACCCGCCCTTGCGTTGACTTTGCGGTTAGCTATATTAAGAGATTCGCGTGGATGGGCTCGACCGGCTGCTAGCGTAGCTCAATCGGCAGAGCAGCTGATTTGTAATCAGCAGGTTGTGGGTTCAAGTCCCTCCGCTAGCTCAGAATGACGGACGTCGAAATTCAAATGACCAATGACGAAATCAAGCAAAACAGGACTTTGACATTCGTCATTTGAATTTCGTCATTCGCTATTTGTGAACGCAGGGGGGTTTCCCGAGTGGTCAAAGGGGTCAGACTGTAAATCTGATGGCAATGCCTTCGAAGGTTCAAATCCTTCACCCCCCACTGAAAATGACGAATGTCGAAATCCAAATGACGAAGGAGCGGAAATACGGTGAATCGACGACGCACAAATGACGCGGCATTCGTCATTTGAATTTCGTCATTCGTCATTTTTTTACACGCGGGTGTAGCTCAACGGTAGAGCCGTAGCCTTCCAAGCTACTCACGAGGGTTCGACTCCCTTCACCCGCTTAAGAAGGTGTGAAGGGTTTGATACGTTTGAATCGTGCGAAGGGTAAAAAGATTTAAGGAGTGTGCGACGGCCAGGGGAGACGGAACATGGGCTGCTGTAGCTCAGTCGGTAGAGCGCGTCCTTGGTAAGGACGAGGTCATGGGTCCGAATCCCATCAGCAGCTCTTTGGTTTGTTGGCTGGAACTGCCGGCCAACGCTTTATTGTGATAAAAAAACTCTAACTGACCCGCTTGATCCAACGCAGGGAGATTAACAAGAACATGGCCAAGGAAGTATTTACTCGGACCAAACCTCACGTCAATGTGGGCACCATCGGTCACATTGACCACGGCAAAACCACCCTCACCGGCGCCATCCTGGCCGTCCAGGGCGCCAAGGGCCTCGCAAAGCCCAAGGGCTATGCCGAAATCGCCAAGGGCGGAACCGTCCGCGACGCCACGAAAACCGTCACGATCGCCGTCGCCCACGTGGAGTATGAGACCGAGAACCGCCACTACGCCCACATCGACTGCCCGGGCCACGCCGACTTCATCAAGAACATGATCACCGGCGCCGCTCAGATGGACGGTGCGATCCTCGTCGTGTCGGCGGCCGACGGCCCGATGCCCCAAACCCGCGAACACGTCCTCTTGGCCCGCCAGGTGAACGTGCCCGCCCTGGTCGTCTTCCTGAACAAAGTCGACCTCGTCGACGATCCCGAATTGCTCGAACTCGTCGAGTTGGAAATCCGCGAACTGTTGAACAAGTACGGATTCCCCGGCGACGACATTCCAATCATCCGCGGTAACTCCTTGGCCGCCTACAACAACCCGGCCGATCCGGCTGCCAACAAGTGCATCGGCGAGTTGATGGACGCCATCGACGCCAACATTCCCGAGCCCGCCCGCGAAGTCGACAAGCCGTTCCTCATGGCGGTCGAAGACGTCTTCTCGATCGAAGGCCGCGGCACCGTCGCCACCGGCCGTATCGAACGCGGCGTCATCAAGGTCAGCGAAGAAGTCGCCATCATCGGCTTCGGCGAGGAACCGAAGAAGACCGTCTGCACCGGCGTCGAAATGTTCAACAAGACGCTCGATCAAGGCCAAGCAGGCGACAACGTCGGCTTGCTCCTCCGCGGCGTCAAGCGCGAGGAAATCGAACGCGGCCAGGTCATCGCCAAGCCCGGCTCGATCACCCCGCACACGCAGTTCGAGGGCGAGGTCTACGTGCTGTCGAAGGAAGAAGGCGGGCGTCATACCCCGTTCTTCAGCGGCTACCGCCCGCAGTTCTACTTCCGCACGACCGACGTCACCGGTACCGCCAAGCTGCTCGGCGACGCCGAAATGTGCATGCCTGGCGACAACGTCAAGATCGAAGTCGAATTGATCTCGCCGATCGCCATGGACGCGAACGTCCGTTTCGCCATCCGCGAAGGCGGCCGAACGGTCGGCTCCGGCGTCGTTACGAAGGTCATCAAGTAGTCAGTCAAGAAGCGTCGTCCTCGTCGGCTTCCACGGCTTGTCGCCCAAAGCCGACGACGGATGACTGGAAATATAGGGGTGTAGCTCAATTGGTAGAGCACTGGTCTCCAAAACCAGCGGTTGGGAGTTCGATCCCCCCCGCCCCTGCCATTTTGGTGGACTTGATCGTTTTAAAGTAAGAGTTGACGCGACGCCGCGGCCAAAATCGGTCGCGGCTTCGCTTCAAACGCGGGATGAGGAGGAACTTATTCCGGTGGGTACCTTTTTTGCCGAGATGTTGCGGTTCGGTGTTTACAAGCGGAGCCAAGGCCGCATTACGCGCCAGGTCACGTTTGCCGCCGTAGCGCTGACGATCGCCTCAGGACTCTGGCGACTCAGCACGTTGTTGGCTAGCAAAGGCGCGGAGATCCAGTTCGGTGTGCCGCTGGTGCTGCTCGCCATCGGACTCTGGGCAACCTACCGCCTGGTGAACGTCCCCGCGGTGGCCGATTTTTTGATCGCCGTGGAAGCGGAAATGAATAAAGTATCGTGGCCGAGCCGAACGGAATTGTTCCGTTCGTCAATGGTCGTTTTGATCATGATGTTCGCCCTGGCGTTCATCTTGGCCTTTTACGACATCTTCTGGAAACTTATCCTCCAGAAGGTGCTGGGCATCTTTTAGAGACCGCGGCGGTTATTCGCAATGGACGACCAGAACATGGCCAATGAGAAGCCCTTGGCGGATGTCCCGCCGGAAGCAATTTCCGGCGAGAACGAGCCTCTTGCCGCGCCCGCGATCGAGTCGCCGGCCGTCGAGACGCCGTCCGAAAACACTCCGGTGGAAGATACTCCCGCAGTGGAGACTTCCGCAGCGGAATCGGCCGAACCGGTTGCGAACGTCGCCAAAACCGAGGAAGAAACCGCCGCGCAAGAGCCCGAAGCCGAGAAGTCCGACAAGATGGATTGGTACATCCTCAAGGTTCAGAGCAACCGCGAAGACTCGATCCGCGACGGATTGCTGCGACGCGTGAAAATCGCGGGCCTCGATTACTTCTTCGGCGACGTCATCGTTCCGACCGAAAAGGTGACGGAGTTCAAGGGAGGCAAGAAGAAGGTCATTAAGCGAAAACTGTATCCAGGCTACCTCGTCGTCCACATGGAGATCAACGACGACACGTGGTTCCTGGTTCGCGAAACGCCCGGCATCGGCGATTTCACCGGCGCGGCCGGCCGCCCGAGCCCGATGCTCGCGCACGAAGTCTCCCGCATCGTGGCGAAGCAAGAGGAGAAGAGCGAGAAGGCCCCGAAACTGAAGATCGCCTTCCGTGTCGGAGATCGCGTGAAGATCAACGAAGGCACCTTTGAAAACTTCGAAGGCGACGTCGATACGATCGACGAAACCAACGGGCGCGTTACCGTCATGATCAACATCTTCGGCCGGTCCACGCCGGTCGAGTTGGAATACTGGCAAATCGAAGCATTGTAAAAAGGGGAAAGATTGGGAATTGGTTCGTTTCTAATCCCTAGTCCCTAATCCCTAGTCCCTAAGAAAAAATGGCAAAACAACTAGTAGGCGAAGCAAGGTTTCAGATCCCCGGCGGCCAAGCCACTCCGGCGCCCCCGGTCGGAACCTCTCTCGGACGATACGGCATCAACCTCGGCCAATTCGTTCAACAATTCAATGAAAAGACGCGCGACGCCGGCGGAATGCCCATCCCGGTCGTCGTCAAGGTCTACAACGACCGGAGCTTCGAGTTCGTCACCAAAAGCCCGCCGGCCGCCGCCCTGCTGAAACAGGCCGCCGGAATCGCCAAAGGCTCGGGCGTGCCGAACAAAGAGAAGGTCGGTAAGGTCACCATCGCACAGATCGACGAGATCTGCAAACGGAAAATGGCCGACATGAACGCGAGCGACGTCGAACATGCCCGGCACATGGTCGAAGGAACCGCGCGAAGCATGGGTCTGGAAGTTTTGAAGGATTAGACGCGAAGGATTAACTGATAGGCGATTTGGAATCTCCGATCGGGGATCGGATGGCTCCAACTCAGAATTCGAGATAGCCATATGCCAAAGACACCCAAACGTATGACGGCCATGTTGTCGAAGCTTCCGGCGGATAAGAAACCGATGCCGTTGGCCGAGGCAGTCACCGTCCTGAAGAATTTCAACACGACGAAGTTCGACCAGAGCGTCGAAATCGCGATGCGGCTCGGAATCGACGCGAAACAAGCCGACCAGTTGGTCCGCGGCTCGATCGTCCTTCCACACGGCATCGGAAAGACCCTCCGCGTCGTCGTCTTCGCCAAGGGCGACAAGGTCGACGAAGCCAAGGCCGCCGGCGCCGAAGAAGTCGGCGGTCCCGAGTTGGCCGAGAAGATCAAGGGCGGATGGACCGATTTCGACGTCTGCATCGCCGCGCCCGACATGATGGGCGTCGTCGGACCGTTGGGCAAAGTGCTCGGCCCTCGCGGCCTCATGCCGTCGCCCCGAGCCGGAACCGTCACCCCCGACGTCGGCAAAGTCGTCAAAGAGTATAAGGCGGGCAAGGTCGAGTTCCGCAACGACTCCGGCGGCATCGTGCATGCCGTGGTCGGCAAGCTCAGCTTCGACGCCGGCAAGTTGACCGACAACATCGCGGCTTTCATGTCGCACATCGTCAACATCAAGCCCGCGGCGGTGCGCGGCCAGTACATCAAGGGCATCTACATCACCGCCACGATGAGCCCAAGCGTTCCCGTTCAAGCGTAAAGATCCCAGGAGACGGATTCCGTGTCGGCGGCGACCGTCGACCTTGCATCCGAAGAATCAACGGCGAGTCTGATATGAGTAAATACGTTAAGGACCTGATTACCGACCACATCCGCGACCGGCTGAAAAACGTCCATGACGCTCTGCTGGTGAATATGGTCGGCCTGGACGCCAATACGAACACCCGGCTCCGTGCCGAGCTTCGCCGCAAAAACATCCACGTGATGGTGGTGAAGAACAGCATGGCCGCGCGTGCGGCCGAGGGGACCCCCTTGGCGGCCATGTTCACCGACGTTTCCGGCACCGCGGCAATCTGCTGGGGTAGCGAGGACATCGTCAGCTTGGCCAAAGAAATCACGAAGCTGGCCAGGGACGACTCCCTCAAGCCCTTCGAGGCACGCGGCGGCTGCATGGACGGCGAACGTCTCACCGGCCCGCAAGTCGAGCAGGTTTCCAAGTGGCCAAGTCGAACCGAGCAGTTGAGCATCTTGCTCGGCCAGATCCTCAGCCCGGGCGCAAATCTGGTCAGCCAGTTGAACTCGGTCGGCGGCGCGTTGGCCAGCCAGATCGAACAGAAGGCCAAGGGAGACGAGGAACCCGCGGCGTCCTAAGGAAAAACAACAGAAAGCCACGGGGGCGCGGAAAGCGCGACCCGGAAATCATCGGAACCCTGGTTCCGCGTTTCCCGTGCCTCCGTGGCAACCCGGTAAAAACCCAAACTACCATTTTCTACCTAGTGAGAAAGGATCGAGACTGTCATGTCAACGGCAGAAGCAACACGCGAGTTTTCCGCTATGACGCTTGAGTTGGGCGACAAGATCGTCGGCTTGACGCTGAAGGAAGCCAAGGAACTGAGCGATTACCTCGAAGAAGTCCACGGCATTAAGCCGGCGGCCGGCGGCGCGGTCATGATGGCAGCCCCGTCCGGCGATGCCGCCGGCGGCGCTCCCGCAGCGGCCGAGAAGACCGAATTCGACGTCATCCTCGAAGGTTACGGCGACAAGAAGATCGGCGTGATCAAGGTCGTCCGCGCGGCAACCGGCCTCGGACTCAAAGAAGCCAAGGATCTGGTCGAAGGTCTGCCCGCCAAGATCAAGGAAGGTATCGCGAAAGAAGACGCCGAGAAGCTCAAGAAAGAGCTCGAAGAAGCCGGCGGCACGATTTCCATCAAGTAGCGTTTGACGATTTCGTTGAGTAGGGCGTCGATCGTGTGCCGGTGCATACGCGACGCCTTGCGGCAGAAGAGATGGCGGCCATGCCGTCGCATGGCCGGACCATGTTTTCGGCGCCTGAACGGAAGCGAAGCTTGATTGTGAACGAAATTGCGGTTTCCATTGGCGTTCTTTGCGTTGGCAGAGACGGTCTGCGCGGCGAGCCTGTCGCCGCGCTGCCCTCCCTACAACGCCGGCGAGCGCCGATGAACCTTTTCCACAG
>JAEWUR010000485.1 GCA_023397045.1 Planctomycetota bacterium | reverse complement strand
GTACACGTCGAACGAGGGTTCGGTGACGAGGCATTCGACATCCATTTCCTTAGCCCAATCGAACACTCTGCGGAAGTCGACCGCATCGGGCAGCCCGTAGTAGCAATTGACCAGTTTAATTCCCTTATCCGCTAATCGCTTTGCGGCTTCCTTGCGATCGAACGTCGACATGTCATGGTTGGATTGCCGGGTCGGAGCCACTTTGCCCAAGGGCTGCCACGAAAACCCTTCAACGTGTCGCAACCCAAGACGCTCCACCAAGTCCAACGTCTCATAGAAGGAAAAGGGATGGAACGTGAAGGCCGCACAGCCCAGATGCCAGTCGCGGATTCCATTCACGGCCGTTGCGGAGGTTTCCTCGGCCAGCAACGATGCGACGGCCGAACCGGCCCATCCGACAAAAGTCCCGGCAACGCCAACTGTCTTGAAAAAACTCCGCCGATCAACTGGATTTCGCATCAATGGGATTCCTCTAAAGAAGCTTCCGCAGGTGCTCGATGCTTCGAGCAGCCTCATCGATCGACCAGCATTCCACGGAAAACACAATATCTCGCGGGCAACGGTGGACAATATGAACCACTCGTTGCCAATCAATGACTCCGTCGCCACAGGCACAACCGACCGGCGTGCCAGCCACCTTGCCACGTTCGGCGGCGGAGTGTTCGACGGAGATGTCCTTCGCATGCAGATGCACCAATCGATCGACCACTCGTTCCAGCCAAGCATACGGGTCCTGGCCCGCCAGATAGGCGTTGCCGGTATCCAGGTTGATGCCCATGACGGGTGAATCGACCAAATGATAGATGCGATCCAGCCCCTCGGGCGTTCTGGAGTATTGTGCGTGGCATTCAAGACCGATGGCAACGCCCCGGCGTTCGGCCACGAAGCATGCCTCCCGAAGCGTATAACGCATGAGCACGAAATCCTCATCCTCGGTCGTCCAAGGCGCCTTGATCCCTTCGTCGGTGTTCACGACGTTTGCGCCGCATTCGGCAGCATAGCGGATGGCCATCTTGAGATACTCGCCGTGATAGTCGGGACGGCAGAGCGGACCGTGTGCTTGCAGCCCGGAGATCTTCAGCCCGCGTTGTTCCGTCATTTGACGCATCACCATCGGGTCGTTGAACATCGACACCGTATGATAGTAGCCGGCCTCGCTCATCAACTCGCGGCCGAAGTGGACCATCGGCTCGACGTACTCATAGCCAAGCTCAGCCGCTCGATCGAGTCCCCAATCGAATGGCTTGTCGTGATGCCGAGTCGCTTCCAGGTTCATTCCAAGATAGATGTTTCCCACGTTGTTTCCTTTCAGGTGATGCTCCACGGTGCGCGCCCGGGAGAAAGACTCAAGAGTTGGTTGGCTTCGTCATCGCCGTCAAACCGCTCGGCTGCCGGATCCCACTTCAATGGCCGCTTCAGTTGACAGGCGATGTAGCCCAGTTGACCTATGGAGCTCGAACGATGTCCCACCTCAGCGTCTTCCAGCGTGCGACCGCGGCTCTTCACGCAATCCAGGAAGTCGCGTTTTTCGTTTTTCAGCGGAAACGGGAACTCGTCGGGCTTCACTTCAGCGGTGAGAATCGAGTGCGGCTCGGCTTCCAGTTGATCCGGAGCGAACTTGGCATCGATCCAACCTTCGCTTCCCTCGAACCGCACGTGGATTTCACCGGATCGGTTAGTAAAAAACAATTCGACGCCGTTTGCGTAGCGATAGCGGACGTCGAACCCGAGCATCACATTCCAGAGCCCTTCGATAGGTGGAAAATCGCCCTGTCCCTCGATTTCCACGGGTCCCGTATGCTCGGTATCGTTCCCCCACTGGGCAATATCGGCGACATGGTAGCCCCAGTTCGAAATCGTGCCGTCGCAATAGCTTCGATTGCCATACCAGCCAGGGCGGCTGTAGTTCTCATCGCAGCTTCGCGGTGCATGGACGCGTTTCTCGTTGTAGGGGGCCACGGGCGCCGGTCCCTGCCACATGTCGTAGTCCAATTCCGGCGGAACGGGCATCGCCGGCTCCATCGGGAGCGGCGAATTCCAGTTCGGCACCGACATCCGAATGGTCTTCAGCTTTCCAATTTTTCCGGATCGCACGAGACTTACCGCTTTGAAGAACACCGGGACCGAGCGGAACTCGCTGTCGGTGCGGAAGACTTGTTTCGAACGTGCCACGGCATCCGCCAGCGTGCGACCATGTTCGATGCAGAGACCGATCGGCTTCTCACAGGCCACATCCTTGCCCGCCTTCACGGCCGCCAATGCAATGGGCACGTGCCAGTGATCCGGCGTGGTGATCATCACGGCATCGACGTTGTTGCGAGCAAGGACGTCGCGGAAATCCGTGGTGCGGAAGCAACCCTTGAGCCTGCCAATGTCAAAGTCGTCGCGTTTTGCGATCTTGACGGCGGCAGGGTTCTCCTCGTTGAGCTGGAGACGCCAGCGGTCGACGTCACACAGCGCGACCACCTGCGCATCGCCCGCACGCATGAAAATCGACCAATTATGGGTAATTGCCTGCCGTCCAAGTCCGATCATCCCAATCCCGATGCGGTTACTTGGCGCGACGGTTCCGTCGGCGCCGAGCGCCGATGCGGGGATCATCGTTGGAACGGCCATCGCCGCGCCTGCCGCTCCGGTCAACGCCAAAAAATGCCTCCGCGACAGCGTACTGTTGACGTTTGCACAGCCAATGATCCCAGGCCGACCAACGGAAGGCCGAAAACTAGGCCAATTCGGTCGACTGGCCGGTTCATTATCCAAGCAAACATCAATAGAGCTTCTCGATGTTCCTTTCATCATGTTCCTTCGTCATTATTCACAGGTGGATTGCGGCCCGAGGCAAGGATTTCCGAGGGACTCAAGCCGCGGTCATAGTAGCTTACTTCAGCAATCCTTCCCTCGAACGTCGCGGCCTTGTCGGCATCTCCACCGAGGAACAGACGCGTCTTGCCGACAGCACGGGGAACGTCGAGCGATGCCGCGATCTCGGGCGTCTTGTTTCCGTTGAGATAGACGTGGACCGTGTCGCGATCGCGCACCGCGATGACGTGGTTCCATGTCCTTGCCGGAACGAGAGTGCTTCCCGTGAACCGCCGGGCGTTCGCGGATGTGCCGGCGGCAAACACCAATCGGCCGGAAGCGTCTCCTCTGCCGCCGATGAAGAGACTGTCGACGGCCGCGTTGCCCGCCGGCCCGCCATCGCGGGAGAAGAGGCAGCCGGTTATCGGCTTGGCATCGTTTGGCATACCATTCCAGAACCATAGCTCGACGCTAAAGGCGTCGGCCGGGGAGTCGAATATCGCTTGCATTCGGCCGCCGGCGAAATGTGCTGCGCGGGAAACGTCATTCCAGGAAGAGGTTGGTTCGATCGATGGCCCATCGAGAAAAAACGCCACGCCGTCTTCGTAGACGCCTTGGTTATTGTTGCCGGAAGCGTCAGCCGCGGCGGGGCCTTCGATGTCGCGCATCCGCCAGTAGGCCACAGGCTGCGACGCACGAACGGACCGCGAATACGGTCCCTCCGGAATCGTGATGGAACGCCGCGAGTTGCCGGAAATCTCCTCCATCATTTGCAGGAGCGTCTCGACGATCTTTGGTTCGGCGTTGGCCTCGAGCCCCGCGCTTCGGGCGGGCCACGTCGTATACCCGCCGAGCTTGTGTTGTTCGGGCGGTGGAATGTAACCCTCCGCACCGTTCGCCAAGCCAATCGTGAAGGTTGGCTGCAACGGGCTCCGGAGTCTCAGCTTCAGTCCTGTGATGCCGTACGCCTCGCAAGGGATCGCCGTAATGCCGAAATCGCCAACGCGCACTGCCTGAAGTTTCAGCTCTCGTTGGGGCTGTTCGTCCAGATAAACCTGTTCTCTCGCGTAGATCTCGGGAATCGTCTGCGGATTCCGACCGTTCATCCCAGCAACGATTTGCCGCGCCCACGCCAATCGCTCTCCGTCGGGCGTGCGTCGGTCCAAAACCAACTTTCTCTCGGTCATCGCTAGTGATAGGTTGCGTTGAAACGTGATGTGCCGGTACGCATCGTACGCAACGTTGACAACCGCCTGCGAATAGGCATCGATGCTCAGGGCTTTCTCAGGCTGGCTGAAGTCAAACCACTGCTGATCGCCCTGCGTGCCCTGCGACAGCATGACAACGGGCGGGGATTCTTGCCCGTCCACGGCGATTCGTTCGGCCAGCCGCTTGCAGAATAGCCCGAAATAATCCGCCGATATCGGCTTCCATTCGAAGTAATGCATCGAAAAGTTGGCCAACACCGCGATGGGGCGGCCATCGAGCGTCTGCGCGGCCAATATCGAAAGTCCCGAGTTGACGGGGCCGGCCGGCCCGATGTGATCGGAGTCTTGATAGCCGGGTATCATATTGGCACGGACCGTCGGCGCGCCAAACGGATCCGCGACCGTTCGATCCGAACGATAGATCCATCGGCGGCAATGCGTGTGCTCGCGGTCTTCGGCGACGGACCACCCCACCTTCGCTGGAACGCGACCCTCATACGCACGCACAATGCTCTCGACGATCCACTGGCGCAACTGGCGCGCGTATCGATCGTCGACGCCCGAGCCAAGCACCCCTACAACCGACGGAGCACTGTGTGTATGCGTTGCCGAGATCAGCATGTGCTCCGTTGGAATGCCCGTCAGCTTGGAGGCCGTCTCTTTCGCCTCGTCGAGAAGCTCGCGCGAAAGCATCAGACTATCGACGACAACCACCGCAATAGTCGTCTCACCGTCGTCCAACACCAGGCATCGGGCATGTAGCGGATCATTGACCTTTTCGGCCAGGTTTTCGGTCCACATGCCGCTCGTGATGATGGGAAGCGTGCGGGGAGTGATGTCGACAACGCTGGCGCCCGCGACAAGGTCGTCGTCCACCGTCGCCAACAGCGTGCCTGACAAAAGATGACAGGCCACCGTGCCAATTGCGCCCCATTTCAAAACATCGCGTCGGCTACAGCCTTTCATCCCACGCACTCCTCGAAAACCGGGTACGCGATTCCCAACCGAACCAGCATTCACAACAAGCCAAGACTCCGATGTCATCGCCGGGCGGAGGATCCGTCACAGAGTAATTGGCGAGTGGAGGCCAGATTGATCGAGAAAAAAGCCCGTGCCA
>JAEWUR010000467.1 GCA_023397045.1 Planctomycetota bacterium | reverse complement strand
GTACACGTTGCTGCTGACCCCGAAATGCCGCTCCAACAACTCCTGGGCGCGAAGCGATTCTCGCAAAATCGCCCCGCTGCCGAACAATTGCACTTTCGGACTCTTTTTCTTGCCCAAATCGCGAGTGGACAGTTTGTAAATGCCCTGGCAGATGCCCTCGGTCGAACCCATCGGCAACACCGGCATCGCGTAGTTCTCGTTCATCAGCGTGATGTAATAATAAACGTCCTCCGACTCATAATACATCCGCCGCAGCCCGTCCAATACGATCACCGCCATCTCATAGGCATAGCACGGATCATACGCACGGCAGTTCGGAAACGCGAGCGCCGTCAGATGGCTGTTGCCGTCCTGATGCTGCAATCCCTCGCCGGCCAACGTCGTGCGACCGGCCGTCCCGCCCAACACAAATCCCCGGCATCGCATATCCCCGGCCGCCCAAAGTAAATCGCCGATCCGCTGGAAGCCAAACATCGAATAGTAGATGAAGAACGGAATCATGCTCACGCCGTGGCTCGATCGCGACGTTCCGGCCGCAATGAACGACGACATCGCCCCTGCCTCGGTGATGCCCTCCTCCAAAATCTGCCCGTTCTTCGCCTCGCGATAGTACAGGATCGTCTCCGAATCGACCGGCTCGTAAAGCTGCCCGACGTGCGAGTAGATGCCCAACTGCCGGAACAATGCCTCCATGCCGAACGTTCGGGCTTCGTCCGGCACGATCGGCACGATATACCGCCCGACATTTTTGTCGCGCATCAGATGGGCAAGCAAACGCACGAAGGCCATCGTCGACGAAACCTCGCGGCCGTCGCTGCCGCCAAAAAACTCGGCATAGTCTTCCCATCGCGGCGGCTTCAACTTCACCGTCGGCGAACGACGCCCTGGCACGAATCCGCCCAACGCCTTCCGCCGATTGAACAGATATTGCATCTCCGGACTGTCTTCCGGCGGTTTGTAGAACTCAGCACGGGCGGCGGCATCGTCCGAGATCGGAATGTTGAACCGCCGCCGGAACTCGACCAACTCGTCTTTATTGAGTTTCTTCTGCTGGTGCGAAATGTTGCGACCCTCGCCCGCTTCGCCCAATCCGTAACCCTTGATCGTCTTCGCCAGAATGACCGTCGGTGAGCCCTTGTGCTCGATGGCCGCCTTATATGCCGCATAGACCTTCAACGGATCGTGGCCGCCGCGATTCAGCCGTCGAATCTGATCGTCGCTCAGATCGGCGACCATCGCTTCAAGCCGCGGATCGACGCCGAAAAAGTGTTTTCGAATGTAATCGCCCGAGCTAACGACATATTTCTGATACTGCCCGTCAACGACTGCGCCCATGCGTTGAACCAACGCGCCGTCCTCGTCGCGATCCAACAGCGGATCCCAGTCGGAACCCCAGATCACCTTGAGCACGTTCCAGCCCGCGCCTCGGAACGCGCCCTCCAACTCCTGAATGATCTTCCCGTTGCCGCGGACCGGCCCGTCGAGTCGTTGCAGGTTGCAGTTGATGACGAACGTCAGGTTATCGAGCCGCTCGCGCGCCGCCAACGTGATCGCGCCCAAGGTCTCCGGCTCGTCGCATTCGCCGTCGCCCAAGAACGCCCACACCCGCGACGCCGCGGCGTCCGGCTTGATCCCTCGGTCGACCAGATAGTGGTTGAACCTCGCCTGATAGATCGCCATGATCGGTCCGAGGCCCATCGACACGGTCGGGAACTCCCAAAACGTCGGCATCAGCCAGGGATGCGGATACGACGACAGCCCCGGCGTCGGCTGCAACTCGCGCCGGAAGTTTTTCAGTTGCTCCTCGGTGACCCGGCCCAACAAAAACGCCCGCGAATAGATCCCCGGCGCGACATGCCCCTGAAAAAACACTTGGTCAGGCGGTTCGCTGCCTTCTTTGCCATGAAAGAAGTGATTGAACGCCACCTCATACAGCGTGGCCGCCGAGGCGAACGTCGAAATGTGCCCGCCGATGCCGTGGCTCAACTGATTCGCGCGCACCACCATCGCCATCGCGTTCCAACGGATGATGTGCTTGATGCGTTGCTCGATCTCGCGGTCGCCCGGATAGTCGGGCTGCTCGTCGACCGGGATCGTGTTGACGTAAGGAGTCGTCGCGACGCCCGCATAGCGCACCCCGCGATTGAACGCCCGCTGCTTCAGCCGATCCATCAGATAGGCCGCCCGTCCCGAACCGCCCGAACTGATCACCCCATCCATCGCAGCCAGCCAATCGGCCGTCTCTTGCGGATCGGCGTCTTCCAACATCGCCGGGAACAACCCGCCCGGCAGTGCCCCCTTCGCATTGGAACCGTTCGACTCGGGATTTTTCGGATTAGCTTGGCCCATCATAAAAATGGCTCGCGAAGGTTATCGGGTTGAAATTTCGAGCATCCCGCCCCACCGCCCGAAAAACGGCGGCCGAGGCGGCTGCAAAAAACCATAGTACAAAATGACTTACAATTATAAAACACCAGGCAAGACATCATAAATGGTGCCGATAGTGGCGCCGAGTGGCAACCCCATTACTGGGGCACCACATTTCCTGTGTTCTTGCCAAGCGACGTAACGCTTTGGTTCCTTGTCAGTTATGACGCCCTATCTGGTTGAGGTGCCCAAAGTGGTGACGTCGAGTCTGCATCGTCTTGCATCAATCTGCATCAAGTCTGCCTGTTCCGTGACGACCGGGTTGGTCGGCCCCACCTCTCGTGGTATAATAGACTCGCTGTGGTGAGATGAGCCTCATGTGTCAGAGGAGTTTGTGAAATGCCCAAGCTGGATTACCGAAATGTCGAAATGGATGTTGCCCGTTGCGGAGGACAGCCGGTCGTGACGGGTACTCGAATTCGCGTTGCTACGGTTTTGGCTTGCTACCGACAGGGCATGGGCGTCGAGGAGATCGTACAGCAGTACACCGGACTTCGCCCGGCCGATGTCCATGACGCCCTGGCCTACGCCTACGACCATTTGGACGAGATTGAGGCTGGTTTGATGGCTGACAATGAAGCGTTGGTAAAGGCCAGTCCTATTGTCGGCGGTTCGAGCTGATGGCTGCCATCCGTTTCTTCACGGACGAGGATGTCTACGGGGCGATTGCAACGGCACTGCGTCGCGCTCGACTTGATGCTTGCTCCACACCGGAAGTCGGTCGTCGCGGACAATCCGACGAATCCCAGCTTGAGTGGGCATGGGCCGAAGACCGCGTGCTGCTTACGTTCAATGTCGCCCATTTTGCTCGACTCCATGCCACTTGGCTGCAACAAGGTCGCCACCATGCTGGCATCATCGTATCGAACCAACGGCCGATTGGTGACACGGTTCGGTGTTTGCTCCACCTCTCCGGCTCGCTCGATGCTGAATCAATGCATGACCGCCTAGAATTCTTGGGCGACTGGTAGGCTCGTACATTCGCCCTGGTGCAGCGACCCACGATACGGCCCACATTCTTGGCTCGGCGGGAAAACGCCGAATGAAGTCTATTTCAAGACGTTTCCAGCCAATCGTCGGCCGCGATACGAAACCCGCGTCAAATGGCCGCGTAGTGCGCCGTGTGCCCGTCCTTGGGCGCTCGTTCGTGGTAGTCCCGGAGCGAAACTGACGCTCAACGTCAGCTTCTATCGCGGGCACCAGCATCTGCCCGTGGTCGCGCTGAAGCGAGTGGGGTGATAGTGAAATCTCATTCATCGTGAATGCGATCATACGGTTCCGCATACGGTTCCGGGCATACGGTTCCGGGGGTTCCGGGGGGGGTTCCGGGGACACGACACCTAATTCGTGCGTTTCCTTGTTCGGGACTTGCGTGGTTTTGGCTTTGGACCGGGCTTCTGCGGTTTAGGAGTTCCGGGTAGGAGTTCCGGGGACACGATACCTAATTCGTGCGTTTCCCTGTTCGGGACTTACGCGTTTTTGGCTTTGGGCCGGGCTTCTGCGGTTTCAAGACGCGACCAACAATGCCTTCCAAACGCTCCAAGAATGCCGGACTGCCCAAGGGCCGACCGGTGCGCCCGTGGTCG
>JAEWUR010000453.1 GCA_023397045.1 Planctomycetota bacterium | reverse complement strand
GTCACGTTCTGGGGCGAGATGGACCCGCGCCTGCTGCGCGAGCCGGGCTCGGCGGACGAGTTCCGCAAGGCCGTCCTGGCCGTCCGGAAATCGCTCGATTTCGGCGCCGGCGGCGTCATTGCCCAATGCCCTTGGTTGCCGGGCGTCAGCATCAAGACGATGGCCGCGTTCTTCGAACAATGGCTCGTCCCGATCCCGATGCACGCCTGAAAAACGACGAACGGCATCGGACGATGGATTCCCCCTAGTGCTTTGTCAGCCGTGCCGTGAGGGGTGCCGTGCCCACGCTTGTCGTGGGCATGTGGCGAGTTTTCGGCGAATTATCATGCCCACGACAAGCGTGGGCATGGCGCCCGAACCCATCAACCCATGATTGACAGACCACTAGCAGCCGGTGGCACTCAACTTTCCCTGAAATCGACTTTTTTAACCGGCCGCTAGACATCGCGGCATACCGCATGCCCGACGTCTTTCCGCCTTCCCCGTCACGTCCTGCCGCGGTACAATGAGCGAATGGCACCTGAAAACCCTGAGCAGCATGTGGAAGAGACGATCGAACTGAAAGATCCGGCCATGGCCGCTTTTTTGGCATGGTTGATCCCCGGTCTCGGCCATTGGTATCAAGGCCGCCGAGCGAAGGCGGCGCTCTACTTCGTTTGCATCATGGGCCTGTTCGTCTACGGCCTGTGCCTCGGCGGCAACGAGGCCTTGGGCTACGGCCGGGCGGTCTATTTCTCCTGGCGGACCGGCGATCAGCGGCTGCCCTATCTGGCCCAGATCGGCGTCGGCCTGCCTGCCTTGCCGGCACTGGTCCAGGCCAGCCGAATGAACAACCATCGTGCGGTCTGGTGGAACGGATTCATGGCCCCGCCGCGATCCGGAGACACTCGGGAGGACGATCCGAACTACAACCAGCCGACCGCCGGCGATTTGCACCGTCAACTCGCCCGATATTTCGAGTTGGCCGGCTTTTTTACGATGGTCGCGGGCCTGCTGAACGTCTTGGCCATCTACGATGCGTTTGCCGGGCCGGTCGTTGTTGCGCCGCCCGAAAAGAAAAAAGAAGAGAAGCAAGAACCGGTTGCCGCGGCCGGTTCGTAGTTTCTAGTTTCGTCCAACCCGAAATCATCCCATGTTCAACTTGCTGATTGCCGACGGCTCGCGTTTCTGGCACATGGACATCTGGTATGCCCTGCCGGCGGTTATCGCCGTGAGTCTGGTCTATTCGGCCACCCGCCACGAAAAGATGAAGCCGCTGCTGATCCACTCGGGCCGAGTCGCCACATGGATCGTCGGATTCATGTTCACCGTGTTCTTGATCCTCGAAGTGCTCAACTGGCGGATTGGTTCGTGACGTCCGGCCGATCCTTCGGCCAAATCTGCAATAGCACGCTCTCCGATTCCGTGTCGGGCAGAGGATAGGACGCGATCTTGCGCATCGCCAAGTTCTTCATCAGGCCGAAGTGCCGGGCTTCGCCGCGTTCGTCGATCCACGATGGACCCTTGATGATCAGAAGCCGGCCGATCGAATGCCAGTGCGGCCGGAACCATTCGAGCAGCTTTTTCAGCTTTGCCACCGCCCGAATCACGAGCGTGTCGAACCGATGCTCCTCCAAAACGTCTTCCGCCCGGGCGTTGAGCACCGGCGTTCGCAGACCGAGCCGCTCAACGATGTCGGCGAGCACTTTGGCCTTTTTGCCGATCGATTCGCAGAGCGAAACCTCAAGATCGTCGCGCAGGATGGCCAAGATGACGCCCGGCACGCCGCCGCCCGACCCAACGTCGAGCACGGTTTCTTTCGGTTGCAGGAATTTGCTTAGTTCGAGCGTGTCGACGAGGTCTCGGGCGACGAATTTCTCGTAATCGGTGTGCCGCGTCAGGTTGATTTTCTGGTTCCAATCCCAGAGCAACTCGCAATAGCGCGACAGGAGCTCGACCTGCTGCGGCGGCAGTTCAATCTGATGTCGGGCAAGCGCCGCGGCCAAGGTGTCGTCGGGAGAATTCATCGTTTACAATGCCCATCCTTCTCGGTAGGGATGGCTTAGGAGTTTGTCGGCCTCGGGACAATTCGCCGCCGAGAGCGTTTCTGGATTCCACTCCAGCTTTTTGCCAACCCGATAGGCCACTGTACCTAAAAGGACGGTCTCTGTCAGCGCCCCGCCATAGTCGAAATTGCAGGTCGTCGGTCCGCCGGTCTTGCAGGCCTCGAAAAACTCGCGGTGATGGCCGATCGAGGCGGGAATCGACGGCGCCGGCGGCTGGTAGTCCTTGAACTTCTCGATCGGATACAGCGTCCGCTGGTCGTAATTCGCCTGCAACATGCCCTCCCGGCCGATGAACAGCACGCCCTTTTCGCAGGGCACGACGCCCGAGTTCGGCGGGATGCCCGGCTCGGTCGACTTGTCGCCGTCGTACCAGGTCAGCCGGACCGGCGGCCGATCACCCCTCGCCGGAAACTCATAGTTGACCGTCAGGTTGATTCCGCAGGTCTGCGGATCGACCGTCGGCCCTTCGGCCTCGACGGTGGTCGGATGCCGGAGATCGAGTGCCCAGAAGGCCAAGTCCATCAGGTGGCAGCCGAAATCGCCGAGCCCCCCGTTGCCGAAATCCCACCATGCCCGCCAGTTGCCCGGTGCATAGTAGGAATGATACGGGCGCATCGGCGACGGTCCGATCCAAAGGTCCCAGTCCAGTTCGTTCGGCGTCTCGGGCGTTTCGCTGGTCGGATGAACGCCCGGATATTTGGCCGACGACCAGGCACGAACCTCGGTCACCGGCCCGATGGCCCCGGCTTGAACCAGCTCGACCACGCGCCGGAAATTATCGGTCGCGTGCATCTGGTTGCCCATTTGCGTGACCAGATTTTTCTCTTTCGCCAGTTGAGCCAAAAATCGAGCCTCGCCGACCGTTCGGGTCAACGGTTTCTCGCAGTAGCAATGCTTGCCCAACCGCATCGACATCGCTGCGGCCGGGGCATGCGTGTGGTCGGGCGTGCTGATCATGACCGCGTCGATCGACTTGTCCATCTCGGACAGCATCGCGCGGAAGTCGGCAAAGAGCTTCGCGCGAGGATGTTTCTGGCCCGATTCACCGAGAATCCGCTGATCGACGTCGGCGATGGCCACGACGTTTTCCATTTCGCCGGCGGCGCCAAGTTGCGCCGATCCGCGTCCGCCCGGCCCGATGATCGCGACGTTGAGCTTTTCGTTGGCCGATCGTGCGTGAAGGAACGCCGGCACGGCAAACGCCGAGGCTCCGGTGGCGGCCGATACGCGCAAAAACTGACGGCGACTTAGGGAATGTCGGATCATGGAAACGCTCCGAAGCGGGGGGCAGGCGGGAGTTTTGGCAGGTTATCTAAAGGCAGGCCAGCCTTCATTCTACAGCAATGCCAAGAACTCTTCCACCGTCAAGCCGGCAGCTTCTATTTGTGAGCGAAGAAGCCCGGTTCCAAGGGTCTTTCCGGCATGAACTGGAATCGACAGGCGCTCGGAACGATGGGGGTGCTTGAGAATATGATGGCTTCCGCGGATCCGATCAACGACGTAGCCATGTCTGCAAAAGGCCTTGATTGCCTGCTGACCCGTAATCCGTGGAGGGCGGTTAGGCATTCACCAGAATCCATTTGAGCTTTGCGTTGGCCGGTATGTCGCGACTAGTCACGTCTCGCCACGGGATGGCATCACCGCTGTCGGCGTAGGATTCGAAAACGCCACGAATGGCCTCCTCCACGTTTTGCATCGCTTCCTCTTCGGTGGTCCCGCAGCTACCAGCACCCGGCAAATTCAACACGATTGCCGAAAAGGAATCGTCATCGTCTTGCACGATACAAACGTGACACCGGTATGCGTTTTGACGTTTCCAGTCAGGGGTGTAGTGAGGGGTATACGCGTCGTTCGTCGCCGGGAAATCGGCTGTTGCTGCCATATCACTCCTCCTTCGGACTATCCAAATCAATTCCGACGATTTTCCATGAACCAAGAATATCGCCTTCACAAAGCACTTCGAGAGCATAGGTGCCTGATTCTTTGATTGGAAGCGTTGGCAATGGAAGCACTATTTCTATCATTGCCAGCCTGTCATCAATAGCCACCTCGACTTCGGTGCCGAAAAGTACTGCATTTTTCGTGAGATTCACAAATTGAATTTGCAGCCTTGTCCCGCTGCAGATGTCGGTCAGACTTAAGTATGCGAATGGAGAACCGGCCTGCATCCCTCCTAACAAAACGTGTGTTGTTGTACCATCTGGATGATCGACATTATGAACCTGTGGGGCCTTGCTAAACGACCATTTATTAAATGTCCCCGCAATAATTTTTTTGCCCGATTTGTCCTCGTAGACGTGATCTGCGACAACAAGAGCCTGCAACACTGGTTTCACGACATTTGCACTCCTATTGAGTTTTCGACCGATTCTGAACTTTGCCGTCGCCAAAACAGCAACAGAAATTCTCCGGCACGGCCAAATAAATCGGCAGGATCTGGAGCATTGGCTACTCCGGGATCAACAAGAGCGGGATGCGATTGAATTTACGGGACGTAAGACACGGATCAGCCAAAATAGCTAGCTGGGAAAGCAAACAGGCTCGCAATATTAACGTTTTTTCTGGCCGAAGGCAACAAAACCCCTCCGTATGTCAAAATAGCGCGAATAGGTTGCTTTGTCAACTGCATTAGGATTGCGCCGGCGGGAAAGCCTAGCGAACGGCCGGCGGCCGATTATAATGAAGTTTGACATTCCGATGCCCTTCCTACCGTTTGCTACCATGCCGCAGGGAAGGCGTTTCCCCCTTGAGGAGTATGTTCGTGTCAGACCGACTTTCGAGTATTGAGGCAGCGATCAAGTCGCTGGTTGCCGGCAAGCCGATCATTGTGATGGATGCCGAAGATCGCGAAAATGAAGGCGATTTTATCTGCGCCGCGGAAAAAGCGACGCCGGAACTCGTCAACTTCATGATCACGCACGGTCGTGGGCAGCTTTGCATGCCGATCCTGCCCGAGATGGCCGAGCGGCTCGATCTCCCCTTGATCGTCGAGAACAATACCGCCCCCTTGCAGACCGCGTTCACGATCCCGGTCGATCATTGCAGCGGCCGGACCGGCATCACGGCCCAGGAACGGGCACGAACGGTATTGGAAATTCTCAATCCGCAATCGAAGCCGGCCGATTTCGTCCGACCGGGCCATCTCTATCCGTTGGTGGCCAAGGAAGGCGGCGTCTTGCGACGCGCCGGGCACACCGAGTGCGCCGTCGACCTGATGCGGTTGGCCGGGTTGAAACCGGCGGGCGTCCTGATCGAAATCCTCTCGGAGAACGGCGACCGCGCCACTCGCGACGAGCTTTATTCGCTGGCTGATCGTTTCCAGCTCGAAATCATTACGATCGAGGAGTTGATCCGCCATCGTCGACGTAGCGAAAAACTCGTCTATCGTTTAGCCGAGGCTGATCTGCCCACGAAGTTTGGGCCGTGCCGCATCGTTGCCTATGGCGTGAAGCACGAAGAACAGCAGCCGGTCGCTATCGTGCTTGGCGATCCGGCTTCGCGACCGGAGCCGTTGATCCGCCTGCATTCGGCTTGTTTCACCGGCGACCTGCTGGCCTCGCTGCGATGCGATTGCGGCGATCAACTTCAGTTGGCCATGCAGATGATCGGTCAGGAGGGCGCCGGCGTGTTGGTCTATCTGCCGCAAGAAGGACGCGGCATCGGTTTGGTCGAGAAGATCAAGGCCTACAACCTGCAAGACCAGGGAATGGATACCGTCGAGGCCAATATCGCGCTCGGCCATCAAGCCGATAGCCGCGACTACGGCGTCGGCATTCAGGTGTTGAAAGATCTCGGGCTGACCAAGGTCCGGTTGCTGACGAACAATCCGAAGAAGACCGACGCGTTCATCTACGGCGGGTTCGATCTCGAGGTCGTCGATCAGGTGCCAATTGTCGGCCCGATCCACGAGCACAACGCCAA
>JAEWUR010000430.1 GCA_023397045.1 Planctomycetota bacterium | reverse complement strand
TGTTCCTCGAGAAACGCGTAGACGGCATATTGGGTCCCATCGTCGTCGCTCCCGACCAAAGAGAGAACCCCGCCGTCCGTTTTAATGCGATATCCGTCTTTGCGTAGTTTTTTGAAACCTAGTTTGTCATCCGTGTTGAATCGGTTGTGCCCCACCGCGATAATATTGCCTTCGATCTTCTCGCCGTCTTTTCGGATCGGCAGGGCCGCGCCCGACGACTTCCTGACGTACTCCTGCACCTCCTTGGCTGCAAACGCCTCAGCATTGCTTGCGTCATCGGCAATGACAATGGTTGCCTTCGGTTGGCCGGAAACGACAATATCCAATCGCGGCGCGGCATTCGTGTTCCCCACCCGAGGTGTCGGCAAAAAAAACCACGCGAAACGGCGGTCATTAATCATCACCTCAACCTGACCGTCGCCATCGAAATCGGCCGTGCGCACGTAGTAACTGTAACCGTAGTCGTCCGGGCGGTGGCCGGGAACCTTGCCCCAGTCTTGATGCGAGTTCGCCGGAGGAGGAAAAACGTCGATCTTTTCCCCCCGCGCATCGATGGCATAGGGCCAGCCGCCGTCGCTATAGATCAAGAGGTCCGTATTCCCAGGGCCGGCGCCTGGCAGGACATTCGACGGATCGAACGTATGAAAGGCCGCCTTGCACGCCTCCGCGCGGCCCAAAGGATAATTGTCCGGCGCTTCGGCCTCCCATAATTGCTTGCCCTGGGCGTCGAATAGCTGGTTTTTTGCCCGCTTGTTCCGTACGAATACCTGATTCGAATCGTCACCGGGAATCAGGCGGGCCACTTGACAGTCCTGCGCGTGCGCGCCTTTTGCCTTCCACAAGAGATGGCCGTCAGAGGCATCGAGCAAATACGTCCCTAAGTCACTGGCGGCCACCGCGATACAGAGTCGCCCATCGAACACACCCACCGCATGGTCGTCGACGTGCATTCCGCCGGCTTCCCACTTGTCGGCCGGCACGGGTTCGAACGTCCACAACGTCCGCAGGTCGTGATCGATCAAACAGAACCCAATCACGAACTCATCCAGACCGTCGCCGTCGATGTCCAGGGCCAACGGCACGTGGCCCGCACCATGATAGTCGGCCGTTTTCAACAGCGTCAATTTGGGATCGTAAAACCAGATCGGATTGCCGTACTCGTGCGCCTTGTACGCGCTTTCGGTGTTCTTCACAAGGATCGTCCAATCGCCGGGACCGGGGCCGGTGTGGCCGAGAAGCACGATCTGGGCGTTGTCGGCCGGCAGATCGACCGATCGCGCGATCTCGCCGGTTGCCGCGTCGATGACTATTAGCTGTTGGCCGCGGATGCAAACCACCTCCCGCTTCCCATCGCCGTCGATGTCAGCAACGCCGATGCTACGTTCGGCGCAATGCGTGACGAAGGGGCGTTTTTCCTTCCAGGGCTCCCCGATCCGCCAAAGAACCTTGCCGTGCGCGTCGGTCGCTGTCAGGCAGAAATGATCACGTTCGGCCCGATCGATCGGTTTGTTTTTGAAGAATTCGTCGAATACCTTCGAATGAAAGATGCCGGCTGATTGAAGCCACAAGACGTCGTCACAACCATCACCATCAATATCCGCGCAAAACGGCACCCCGCCGAACGTTATGATCGCAGTTTCACGCTTCATCAAAAATTCGGGCTGTTGTGTCGCATCGGCCGCAGCCGTCGGCAACACCACGATGATCGAACCGATTGTCAAAATCAAAGGCAGGCATCTCATGATTCGTAGCTCCCCGGTTATTCTCTTCCCTCGTTCGTATAACCGCCGAGTCCGACCGTGTCGGTCGACTCGGTTAACCCCGCCCCACCGGCGGCCACGTACCCGTGGCTAGCGCCGTTCCGATCTGGCGAGATCCAAAAGCTGTAGAGCCTGCCGTCGGTCAGATAAAATCGAACGCGAACTGGCTTGCCTGCGATTTCCGAAAGGTCCTTTCCATCCTTCCAATCGATCGGCTGCAAGGTGCCGTCGCCTCGCACCGGAATGCAGTCATCTTGGCCGAATCCTGTCAGCACGTTGTCATTCTCGTCGAGCATTTCTGCCTTGAGCGTTCCTGGCACATCGGCGTTGACGAACAGATGTTTTCCTCGGAACGTCATGGGTCGAGTCGTCAACGTGCCTTCTGTCCCACCGGCATCCATCGAGGCGAACCCGTCGCGACGCAACGTGGCCAACCCAGTGGTGTCGCGCGACGTGCCTTCCTCGTCGATCGGGCGCCGACCGCTGGCGTAGAAGAATAACCGATCGCCAACGACCAGGCAGCCGCCGCCGACCGACTGGATGTTGCCGTGGTTCCAGGCCTTCACGTCCGGATCACACGCCAAAAACGGCCGGCGATCGGGGCGGTCCCAATGGAACCCGTCGCGGCTGAAGCCCAGCAGGACTTCGTTCCGCTTCACAACGCCCAGCTTGACGCAGTCGGCGTTTTCTGGACCCTGCCAGATCGAAAACATGCCCAGCAGCAGGCTTTCGTAGGCCACCGCGTCGAGCGTGTACAGTTGCGCGGCAATGTCGGCGAATCGCGGCTCGGGATTGCGCGGATCGAGCCGGTCGGCGCCGATCCACGGATACAGATCGTCGGTCTGCGCGGCTAGGCCGTCGGCATCGCGCCACTTGAGCCCGGCGGCCGCGTCGCGGTGCTCGCGATAGACGCGACCCCGGGGCGCGCCTGGCGGCGTCATGCCGATTCGCAGGCTGAACACCCACAGGTCGCGGAACGGATTGTAGAAAAACGTGCTGCGGTCGCCGATGTTTTTCGATTGCACCACCGGCTCGCCCCAGTGGATGCCGTCGGAGGAAACATACAGCCAGAGGCCCCGCGGCGGCGCCTTGCTGAACACGAGCGCCTTATAGCGGCGAGCCGGCTCGGGGTCGTTCCGATCGAACCAAATGGTCGACGAATCGCGATTAGCGTGGCGCATGACGACGTTCGTGCCCGGCACGACGTCCAACAGCGGTTTTTCCCAGTGGATGCCGTCACGGCTCGTCGCGCGGCAGGTCAATTGCCGGCCGCTCTCGTACCACATCACGAACTGCGCGGCCTCCGGGTCGTACCAGACGCCATCGCTAAACGGGATAGCCTCGTTCGGTGCCTCCCACGGCCGGTCGGACTCGATCACCGGGTTGCTCGGATGCCACGTCGGACGGTGAAACGATCGCCGGAGCGTCGTCGCGTCGATCAGGAAATCGTCGACGAACAACTGCCGGCCGACGTCGATCGGAATCGTGGCCGGGGGATTTTCGAGATACGGCACGCGCATCGGCTCGCCGCCGGGCTCGAACGCCTCGCGTGGCGGCCACGCCTCGGGCAGCACGATGCCGTTGTAGAGTGTTTCGGCGGCCGGCGACGGAGTCGCCACAGCGAACATTGCCACCAGGCCAATCGCCAGCCATCGCGTTATTCTGCAATTCTCGGTCATCATTTCACACACTGGCAGGTTCCTCGCACCCAAGACGAGTGCGGCGTTTCTTCCAACAGGTGTAGGACGCGACGGCCGCGGCGGCCATCGCCATCATGGCACATGCATTGGGCTCGGGCACGTAGGTTAGCGTTAACGTGCCGTCTGCGGCGTCGAATGACCAGTCCCGCGCACCGTCGACATAGCTCCACTCGGTGCCGGTGTTGCTAAACTGCGATCCGTCGGCCATCGCGAGGCTGAACGAGCCGCCATACGTCTCGTCCAAATTCTCGGCGTCGACGAGCATCCAACTGCCGGTGGAAACCGTGACCTCGTCGACGTCCAGCTTCAGTGTGCCGTCGAGATTCAGCACGCCGTCGCCGGTGAAATGGCTCGACGCGCCGTTACGCACGACGAGGATCATCGAACCGGTGCTGTCGAGCGTCAGCACGCCGTCGCTGACGATCGTATCGCCGCCGTAGACGTTTTCACCGCGAAGGGTCAACACGCCCGGGCCGATTTTGTTCAGCGCGCTGGTGCCTCGGATCGAGCCGCTGACGGTCAGCGAGCCCGCATCGACGGCGATTGCGCTGTCGGTCTCCAAGGTGATCGGGCCCGACCAGATGCCGTCGCCGGAGTAGTTCGCCAGCGCACCGGCGCCATTGGGACCGCTTCCATTGAGCGCGATCGCATTGACGCATGAACGGCCGTTGTCGATGCGCACCCCGGCGCCCGGGGCCACGCGGATATTGCCGCCGTCGCCAAACGGCGTATAGGTGTCGCCGATCAGCCGGCCCTGGTCGACCCTCAGGGTGCTCCACAGGACGAAGTCGTCGTTGCGGATGTACAGATCGCCGCCGCCGGACTTGACCAAGCCGCCATAGCGCTCCACAGGCCCGTCGATGTACAACGCCTTGCCGCCGGGCACGTCTATGGTCCCGGTCGCGCCGCTACCAAACTTGAGCGTACGCCATCCGAGGCTCGCTGTCGCAGAGGACCCGCTGTACTGGAGAGTCGCGTTGCCACCGAAGGTGACCGGGGTCCAGGAACCGCCCAAGCAGCTCGCCGTGGCAAAGCTCAGCACACCGGCGTTGATGGTCGTGCCGCCCGAGTAGGAATTCGAACCATTGGTGAGCGCCAATCGGCCGCCGCCGGACTTCGTCAGTCCAACGGAGCCGGTGATCATCGCGCTGATCGTCATGTCGCCGGACAGGTTGTTTTGGTGGACGACTAGGTCTTGGCCGTTGCCCGAGGTCAGGCGTCCGTCGCCGCCGATCGTCACCGACCGTGGGCCGACGGTCGAGGTTTCGAGGATGCCGCCCGTGGCGACAGTGAGCGTCCTGAGCGAGTCGACGCTGACGACCGCATTGGCGGTCGAGTTATTGAACCGCAACGAATTGATCGTCCGGCTGCTGTTGATCGTGCTCGTGCCCGACGGCGCGTCGACGTCGTTGGTGGCGTCAAAGGTGGTTTGGAACGTGCTCAGGCCGGCGATGTTCCACGGCCCGCCGGTGGCGCCGCTTGTCGCCCAGGTATTTCCGCCGCGCGTGGCGTATCCGCCGAGGATCGACTGGCGGCCGCCGGTAAAACTGCCGTTCGCCGTGGTGGTCTGGATGGTGGCGCCGTCGGCGGTCGAAAAGTCGACCGTGCCGCCGGTGCTGCGCGAGATGGCATTGAGATTCAGCACGCCGGCCGCATTGTCGGCGACGACGCGCGACGCGCCGGCGTCGACCAGCGTATCGGCGAACTGCTGCGCGTTGTTGGCGCTGGTGAACTTCATGCGGACGGTGCCGCCGGCCAGGTGCGTTTCGCCGTTGGGCAGGATGTTTTGCACCGGCGCGCCGCCAGCCGTGTAATCGGCCTCGATCGTGCCAGTTTCGGCGACCAGCCCACCGGTAAACGTGCCGGCCCGGGTGACCTTCAAGATGCCGGCGCCGACCTTGGTGAGCTTGTAGCCGCCGACGTGGTAGTCGTCGTTGAGCTCGGTGATCGCGCCGACGACGAGCGATCGTCCGCTCGTGCCGCCACCGCCGATCGAGACGTCGTGGGCCAGAGCAATCGACAGGCTGGACGAGCCGGCGTCTTGAGTTGTCGACGAGTTGAACAGCGCGCCCTGCAGGTCGCCGCCATTGTCCAGCGGCGTGTAACCCCGACCGTCTAGCGTGACAGGCCTGTAATAGTTCCATGCGAGTCCGTTGAGGTCCAGCGAGCCGTTCTCGGTGACGTTGATGGGATTGCTGTAGCTGCCCAATGCCTGGATGCTTCCCATTTGGAGCGTGCCCATGCTGACCGTGACGTCACCGGCGAACATATTGGTTCCGCCGAGTGTCAGCGTGCCGGTGCCGGCCTTCCAGAGGCCCTTGCTGCCGACAATCGTCGAATGGATCGCGGCGTCGTAGGTTCCTGTGTCGATCCGGCCCGCGCCGGTCAAATTCACCGAGCCGCCGGTGACCGTGTAGCCATCGTCGCCAAAGGTCATGCCAACGACCTTCGGCGTGGTGGAAACGGCGATCGTTTTGGCGTTTGGGGACTTGCGGGCGAAATGGGCTTGCTTGTTGTTCGCCCATGCCCCGTCGAACGGCCCGCTTGCCGAGTCCGACCAAGCGCTGCTCGACCAGGCGCTGGTGCTCGAGCCGTTCCAAAATTTGGCGGGGGTGTTCAGTGCCTCGACCGCCTCAACCTCGGCCGCCCAGAACGCGGAACTTGGCAAGGATTTCCATTCGTTCGCAGTCTTATCGGTATAATAGACCCACTTGGCGTGCTTCTGGATCGCCCATTCCATGTGGCTTCGCATGTCACTGGCCGTGGGAACGCTGCACGCCAGATTGGAGAACCTGTCGGGGTCGTAGTTGTAGGTCCATGCGGACGTGCCAAAGCTAATGTAGTTTGGATACGCGGTCTCGACCACGACGAGCTTATCGGCGGCGGGTCTGGTTAGATACGCCTCGGTGGTGTAGCGCGCCGTGTTGCCGACCACCGTCCACAGCGGTTCGCCGGTTGCCTCGCTCTTCGCATAGCTATAGAT
>JAEWUR010000400.1 GCA_023397045.1 Planctomycetota bacterium | reverse complement strand
GATACGATGTGACTGAGCAGCCAGCGCCAAAACCGAATGTTGTCGGGTATCGATCGATCGATCGCTTCGAGGTTTTCGTTGCAGGCGAAGTGCGTGTCGGAAATCACGACGACCCTTCCGCCGTGTTCCGAGTTCGCTTCGACGACGGGAAACTCGACTTTGCCGTCCGACCAAACCACGAAGGGCTCGGCACTCGATGCCGTGCATTCCAACGGCCATGCGGCATAGAATTGGACGTAACGGCCTTTGTCGTTTCCGCCGAACAACTGGCGAAACGCGCCCAACGGCTTCGGCTCGACGCCCGACTCGCCCGGCCGCACCGGCGACGGCGGCACCGCGAAATCGAAGTCGGCCAGCAGCCGAGTTGACGAGCGAGATTCTTCGGCACCGACCATGCAGATCAACGTGCCGCCATTGCTGACGAACTTCTGCACGGCATTTCGCTCTGAACTGGTAAACTCTCTGGCCGGAGCAATCACGATCAACAACGACGCACGGTCCAGCCGCTCATCGGTCAAGTCGTTCGTGAGCAACGGCAAGAATCCTTGCCGCATCAAGGTGCGCAGCAAGCCCGATATGCCGTCGTCGGCCCACATATCGCTGCTGAAGGCGTTGAGATGCCCGGCGTCGACGTAGGCGATGCCCGGCCGAGCTTGCCTCGATTCATGTTGCCGCCCGTCGGGCAGCACTCGGCCCGACCAGAAACCGGCTGCCGTGCAGGAGACCAGTGCGAGGGCCATGACCGACGCCGTGACGAAGACTTGCCACGCCGCGGGCCGTCCCGCCACGAGCCCGGCCATCGCCAGCAAGGTCAAGAGCCCTAGAATTCCTCGCCAGAACGCTTGCGGATTCGCCGGCCGGCCGGCCAGATAGCCCAGCAGTCGGCCGACGAACGGATAGGAGTTGGCCAACATTTCATTTCGCAACGGAGACGTGTTGCCGAGCACAAAGATTCGTCCCTGGCCATATCGCTGTTCGGCCGCCAAGATCAGATCGCCCAACAGTTCGCCGGGATCGTAGTTCGACACGCCGGTGATCGCCGCATCGCTGCCTGGATCGCTCCATCCCCATCGTCCGACCAATACCGGCCGGGCAGGCCAACAGGTTCGGATCGACGAGCCCAACTCGATGCCGAATTGGTCGCGCAGATCGTCGATGCCGACCGTGGCCGGATGCGCCAACGCCTGGCACGATTGTTCCCAATTTCCGGTGCGCGTCACGGCCGTGTCGTGACGCACTTCCATGCCGGTCGGTTTCAGCACGTCGTTGAAACTGCTGTGCGATTTGCCTTGATGAATCATCGGATCGGCCACGACCAGCAGCGAACCGCCGCGTTCGACGTAGGCCCAAAGGCGTTGGAGCGTTTCGTCCGACCAGGGCTCGTCGGGATGGATCAACAGGACGACGTCGGCCGTTTCGAGATCGCTTTCCGATAGGTCTTTTGAAGTTGAAAACCGGCCGCCGAGGCTTTCGACAAACACCGGCAACATGCCAAAAAAGCCTTCGGCCGGCGAATCGTACTGGGGCTTGAGCCAATTCAGATAGCCGTGCTCGTAGGCCACGATGTTCTTGCCCTTCAGATCGGACGTGCTCATCGCCAGAGCGACCAGCAGCACGGTCGTCACGGCCAGCAGCACCGGTCCGAATCCGAACAGCATGTCGGCGGCAAGCACCGAGCCGGGCACGTCTTCCTTCTTCTCTTTTTCCTTCTGCTTCTCGAGTTCCTTTTCGTCCGGCTCGATGACCGGCCGCCAGACCGACCGGCGAAACATCACGGCGGCGATCGCGCCGTTGACCAATACCGCCAAGAGCGGCATGTTCCACGGGATCAGCATTCGCAGGCCGTTGCCCCACGTCCATATGCCAAGCCGGCTCATATCGGATTCTTCCGGCACAACCATGTCGGGCAACAGGGCAAGCAGTCGTTGCGAATTGGCCAACGCGGCCAAGTAGACGAGATAGCCGACCGCGATGGCGACGGCCGCCCAAACGGCGCGGCGACGACGCGGCGGCTCCGTGGCAACCAACCAACCGGCATACAATGCCGCCATAAGTACTAAAAAATCCAAGCCGGCGAAGCTCTGCCCGACTTCGAGCGGACTGCCGACCAACCAGCCAACCGCTCGGGCGAACCAACAGCCCTTGAGGTCGCCGGCCAGCCAATAGAACGGGATCGAGTCGGAGGCGAATCGCGACAGAGCGAGTGCCCCGGCCGCCAACGAGGCAATCAACACCGCACGGCCCGACAGACCTCGCAACGTTTGGGCAATGGCTGCCAGGACAATCACGACGGCCAACGTGTTGACGGTCGGCAAGGTCGAAGCGGTCATCAGCAGCGCGATCGCCGCGCCGCCCAAAAAGACCGTCCATTCGATGAAGGAACGCCCCGATCTCGGCCAGCCTGCGACCATCGCGACGGCCAAGGCAATCCACGTAAATGCGTGACGCAGCGAATGGGCCAACAATCCCGTCGAACCGGCCGCGAACCACGCCGCCGTGATGCCGGCCACAACGACGACGATGGTCGATGCCGACACCGTCGTTTCGTACGCAACTTCCGAGGTTTTTGTCGCTTCAGGTCGGCTGGCGTTCGTCATGGTGCGGTCGTTTTCGGCGTATTATTGAAACCGTGAAAAACGCCTGCGAAAAATCCAACTTCAAAGACAAAAAGATGAAGTTGCCAGTGTACTGCGTCAGGTTTTCGGGACCATTACATCTGTATCAAGCAGTATTTGCGTGCCACTGGCTATGCCAGTGCCGAAGGGCGGGCGAATACAGGCACTGGCACAGCCAGTGGCACACCCACGACAGTCTCCTGGGGCACGGCACTGCACTGGGCCCGCCGTAGTATCGCCATAACGGCCGCGTTCAGCAATAGGCGATTGGCGTCAAAAAACCGACTCATGTCGTCGGGGGCATCGGCCGATGTTAAACTATGCCGGTCACGGAAACCACGCAGATTGCGTAGCATCGACCGTAGGGAAAAGACCGGCGCCATGATTCGGTTGTAACGATTTTTCGCAACGATCGAACGCATCGGCCGGCCAGGGATGGATTGCCGCCAACCACCACACCGAATCATCCGTCCCCAATGACCGTGGCCAAGCCTGCCTCCCCGCGTAAACATCTGAAACTCTATACCGAACAGCCGCCGAAGACGATTCGGCCGCCGATCGAGTCCGTCGCTTCGATGCAGGACTTGCTGCGAGCCTTCCAGTCGACGACCGGTTGGGCGTTGCGATACGTCCCTAGTTCGGACAAGACATCGGCCATCGGTTCGACATGGTCGGCGCCCATCTCGGCCGGTCCCGCCATCGCACCGGGGTGCTTGGTCATTGAACCCGTGCAAAACGAATCGCAGAAACCGCATGATCCGACTGATCGGAATCGCGAAGCAGAGAAATCGAAGAAGCCTGCGAAAAAATCACACGGAAAATCCTCGATCTCAAATCTCAAATCTCAAATCTCAAATCGTCGATCTGAGATTCCCAATCCCTCCGCCGTCCCACTGGCCTCGGCACAAAAACTGGCCGGCTCGGTCGCCGAATTGCTTAGTGAATTGCTCGAAACGCGACAAGCCCTTTGGCGTCGCGAGGCCGAACTGGCCGCCGGCGTGCCTTTGGTGCCGCATCGCGAAGACCAAAAGCACTTGGCCGAGCGGTTGCAGGCCGTCTTGAAGGCGGGCGTCGAAGCGGTCGGCGGCGATGCGATTGCCTTGTACCTGCTCGACGAGGCCACGACCGAATTGAAGATGCGATGTTCCTGGGGATTGCCGTTCGATCGCCTGATAGCGCCCGCCCGACCGCTGGAAGGCGCGCTGGCCGATCTCGAAGCGATGCTCGGCCACGCCGTCGTACTGAATGACGATCGTGTCATCCGAGCGTGGAAAATGCCCGAAAATTTCCCGGCGGCGGTGTGCGTGCCGGTCTCCACGTCAACCACGCTGCTCGGCACGCTTTGGGTCTATAGCAATCATCAGCGCGATTTCAACGAGCGCGAAACGAATCTGCTCGAAGTCGTCGCCGGCCGACTCGCCGCCGACTTGGAACGTGAAATGCTCATGCAGGCCGGCATCGATGGCGTGAAGATCCAAAAACAAGTGGCCGCCGCCGAACGACTCCAACGAAACGAACTGCCCACGATCTCGCCATTGCTCGACGGCTGGAACGTCGCGGGCTGGACCCATCAAGCCCACGGCGTCGGCGGCGCGTTCCACGATTGGTTCTGCCCGCCGCGCGGATTGCTGGCCGTCGCCGTCGGCAAAGCCGCCGATCAGGGAATCGCCGGCGCGTTGACGGCCAACGTCGTGAAGACGGCCGTCCGCTCACACGCTCGATATCACCGCCAAGCCGAACGGATTTTGGGCCAAACCAATTTGACGCTCTGGACCGGATCGGCTGGCGATCAACACTCCGCGTTGTTCTGCGGCCTGATCGAGACGGCCACCGGCCGGGTGTGCTGCTCGTCGGCCGGCCAAGTGTCGGTCGTTCGGCTCCACGAAAAGGGCTGGGAATCGCTCAGCCAAAGTTCGGCCGCCCTCGGCACGAGCCCGGAAGCCGATTTCGACCAGTTCGGCTATGAACTTCAGCCCGGCGAGGCACTGGTCATCTTCACCGACTCGCTTCGCGACGCACTCGACCGCGAGAAACGCCCCCTCGGCGAATCCGGACTGGCCGAGGCCCTGGCCGGCAAACTGCATCTTTCGGCCGAGGAACTCACGGCGGTCGTCCGAGCCGCCCTCGAATCGCACACCCCCGAATCGGACCGGTCGGATATGTCCGTCCTAGTGGTGAAGCGCACCACGGCTTGACGCCGGCGAATCACCAAGTAGACTGGATGTTTCCGATCCGACTGCGGGAATGGCGGAATTGGCAGACGCGCTAGGTTGAGGGCCTAGTGGCAGCAATGCCGTGCAGGTTCAAGTCCTGTTTCCCGCACTGTTGCAGCGTAAGGACTTACGTCAAATCGACGTGAGTCCTTTTTTTATGCTCCGAAAGATTTTGGGGACATTTTGGGGACACGGTTGGGTTTCTGCCCGTGCGCGCTCAACGAGCCGAGGGCTGCCACTGTCAACCAAGTTATCAAAGATCCGCCGCCATTTTCGACCGGGAGGTCCGTCGCATCGTCAAGTTATCGATGTCTTTCGGTTTTCCACCGCCCTGGTGACGGGCTTCGGTCTCCGCCACTTCTGCTGTCAAGAGTTGCCGGACCATGATAGTGAGATGGGTTCCGCTGCGAAACCATCTCGACCCGAAAAACGCGAAGGATCCAACGAACCAAATCAATTCGCGATCCGGCGAATTGTCGCCGCGAGAATATCCGCCTGTCGATCCGCATCCGTCGTGTCGAAGTAGTTCGTCTTCAAC
>JAEWUR010000297.1 GCA_023397045.1 Planctomycetota bacterium | reverse complement strand
TTTCTCAACGATATTTCCTAGACAGTAATCCAATTTCCCAATTCAGTTCCTAGACAGCGAGCGAGTGAGATTATGAGCGGCAAAGTATTGCGCGTGGCGGTGATCGGTGGCGACGGTACAGGGCCCGAAGTGGCGGCCGAAGGCGTTAAGGTTCTCAAGGCCGTTGCGGCCCTCGAAGGCATTACGCTAGAGATGAAGGATTTCGATTTCGGCGGCGAGCGCTATTTGCGGACCGGCGAGATCCTGCCGCCCGACGCGTTCGATCAGTTGCGCGAGTATCCCGCCATTCTGCTCGGCGCGGTTGGACATCCCGACGTAGCCCCGGGCATTCTCGAAAAGGGCTTGCTCTTGGAGTTGCGGTTCCGTTTCGACCAGTACATCAACCTGCGGCCGGTCAAGCTGTTCCCCGGCGTCGAGACGCCGCTGGCCGGCAAGGGACCGAACGACATCGACTTCGTCGTCGTTCGTGAGAACACCGAAGACATGTACGCCGGCGTCGGCGGATTCTTGAAGAAGAACACGCCGGACGAAGTCGCGCTCCAGACGGCCGTCTACACGCGCAAGGGTTGCGAACGCTGCATCCGTTGGGCGTTCGATTACACCCGCAAACGCAATAAGAAGAAACGGCTGACGTTGGTTGCCAAGACGAACGTGTTGACCTTCGGGCACGACCTCTGGTGGCGCACGTTCCAGGACGTGGCCAAGGAATACTCGGACATCGAGACCGACTACAACCACGTCGACGCGTGCTGCATGTGGATGGTCAAGAATCCGGAATACTATGACGTGATCGTCACGACGAACATGTTCGGCGACATCATCACCGACCTGGCCGGCATCTTGCAGGGCGGCATGGGCGTCGCGGCCGGAGGGAACATCAATCCGCAGCCCGGCGGCGTCAGCATGTTCGAGCCGATGGGCGGCAGCGCGCCGAAGTACACGGGTACCGGCAAGATCAACCCGATCGCCACGATCAACGCCGCGTCGATGCTGTTGGAGCAGAACGGCTACGAGAAGGCCGCCGCGCGCGTGATGAACGCCATCCAGACTGTGACCAGCACCAAGATGAAGAGTCAAGCCGCCGGCAAGATGGGCTATACGACCAGCCAAGTCGGCGATTTGGTCTGCGAAGCGCTGTAGTCGCCTGTCGGTTGTTAGTGCGAATGCCGGTCCCCTCTCTCTCAAGGAGAGGCAAGAACATGGTCCCCTCTCCCTTTGGGAGAGGGTTAGGGTGAGGGCCGTTGAACAACAGAACGTGTTCTAACTCGGCATATCGATATCCGCGCGATGTTCTGCGTGTCACACCTAAGACGGGAAACGAACGCAAAGGAAAAACGTCATGGGTTTGGGGAGAATGTTGCTGTTAGGCGATCTTGGTCTCCAAATGAATATCGATGATGTCGCAACGGACATTGCGACATTGAAACGTGAAATGGCCGGAGGTGTTCGCCGAGATCAGTCCCTGAAGAAGATGGTCGAAGACCTTGTGGCCGAGAATGCTCAACTGCGGCTGTATTTTGTTTCGCTGGTGCGTTTGCTGACGAAAAAAGGAGCGATTTCCAAAGAAGAAATCACAGCCATGGTCTCCGCTGTCGATGCCGAAGACGGTCGAGTTGACGGCAAATATTCCGGTAATTCCGTCTATCCGTGACTTTGAGAAAACAAAGGCAGCAGTCAAGAAATGCAGCAGCCGAAAAGCGGGCAACACTGATTCTGCGTCAACCGATAATCAATAATAATGCTCCGCTTTGGGACCCGTTATTGATCTGGTGCTGGAGGCGGCAGTTGAAAATGGCCAGCCACGACGCCGGGTACGGTGATGTCTTCGTCGAGTGCTTCCCAACGAAGCGCATAGCCGTTCAGCTCGATGCGTACCTGTGCGAGTTGTTCGTTGCTTGCGTCGCGAAGGCGGCAGAATCGTGCGGCTGGGAATCCGACAACCCGGCCGTCGGTCAGTTCCAGATAGATCATGCGATTGTCGACCCACACGCGTGTGGCGATGGGTTCGACGGTCGGGTCAACGTGGATGGTGCTCATGGAACTCTGTAGATTAGGAAGTTGATGTTATTTTACGCCCCACGTTTTTTTCGTCAATCTTGCCGCCATGCCCCTCATGCAATCACCGCCCGGGCCAGTCACGAGGATTGATGGGCGGGAGTATCTCTATTTCGTGGGCACGGGCTATCTGGGGCTCCAGGGGCGTCCGGAAGTTATTGCGGCGGCGTGTGAGGCGGCCGAGAAGTATGGCATCGGCAGCGCGAACTCGCGAACGGCGTTCGGCACGACGCCGCCCGTGGTCGAGGTCGAAAAACGCGCCGCGGCGATGTTCGGCATGGACGACGCTTTCTATTTCGCCTCGGGCTGGATGGGCGGCCATATCCTCATGCAGTCGATTGGCGGCAACCGGTTGGTGCTCGTCGACGAGGGTGCGCACTACAGTCTGTTCGAGGCGGCGCGGGCCGGCGGTTCTGCGGTTGAAACGTTTCGGCATCGGCAGCCCGACGATCTGCGTGCGAAACTCAAAAGCGAGCTCAAGCCGGGTCAGACGCCGGTCGTCCTGAGCGACGGGGTGTTCGCGGTCAACGGTCGAATCGCGCCCGTGACCGAGTATGTCGAGATCCTGAAAGACTACGCCGGTGCCGTATTGTGCCTCGACGATGCACACGGCATCGGCGTCCTCGGCGAAAACGGACGCGGAACCTTCGAGCATGCCGGGCTATGGGCGTGTGGCGTCAATGGGAATAGGGACGGGGGGCGAGGGGCGGGGGATGTGGGAGAAGAACCATCCGCCATTCGCCATTCGCCATCCGCCATCTGCAATCCCTCCCCTGCCCTGCTCGTTTCGGCAACGCTCAGCAAGGCGATCGGCGGATATGGTGGAATCATCCCGGGCTCTCGGGAGTTCATGGCCAAGCTCAAGTCGACCTCGGCCTATATGGGCGGGGCCAGCGCGCCGCCGACGCCGATCGCGGCAGCCTCGGCCCGGGCGCTGGACTTGGTCATGGCCGAGCCGGCGTTGCGGCATCGGCTTCACGCGAACGCCCGGCTGTTGAAAAACGGTCTGGGGCAGCTTGGTTTCGCGCTGGACGACACGCCGACGCCGATCGTCTGTCTCGAAATCGGAACGGCCGAAAGCATGCAGCGGATCCAGCGCGAGCTTTTCGAGCGGGGCATCGCCATCGCGTATATGGCAACCTACTCCGGGCTGGGGCCTGCCGGCGGTCTGCGAATGGCGGTTTTTGCGACGCATACGGAAGAGATGATCGGGCGGTTGGTGGAGGAACTGGGACGACAGATATGATATCATGGTTTTTTCGTTGTTGATTTTGAGATGATGAATGATTGTGGGCAGGCCGCCCTCACCCTAGCCCTCTCCCGGAGGGAGAGGGGACCGATGGATGCCCTCACCCTAACCCTCCGGGCACCGACCGAAGGTCCGTCGCGGGAGAGGGGACTGTAGAAATGAGATGAAAAGATGAATGAACCGTCACGACTTTCAACGGGTGTCGAGGGATTGGATGAATTGTTGGGCGGCGGTCTGCTGCCGGGCACGCTGACGGCCGTGGTCGGCTCGACCGGCATCGGCAAGACGCAGTTCGGGCTGCAATTCGCCAACGCCGGCCTGTGGCAAGAGAACGCACGCGGGATTCTGTTCGATATGTGCTCGCGCGGCGATTCGCAGAGCCATGCCGAATATGCGCGGCGGATGTTCGATTGGTCGTTGCGGCCGGTCGATCCGGAGTGGCGCATCGACCTGGACAACTTCTTCTCCCCTGCCCTGCCCTGCGGCGATTATCTGCACGTTTTCGATCAGCACGGGCGTCGGGTGACGCGCGCCGACTTGGAGTTCGACGCTTGGCACCAATGGCAGGCCGAGCTAGCCCGGCGGCTGAACGTGTCAATCGCGTTTTTCTACGACAATTTCGTCCGCGGCGTGCGCCGGGCGGTGGTCGACGGGGTCGAGCCGGTCGATCGGCCGAGCGATTCGATCCAATTCGACCTGTTCGACTACGTCTACCATCAAATCCTGCGCAAGGATCCGGAATGGGTCGCGAGGGATCTGTTCCGCGAGCATTACCGGGCGAACGCCGAGGAAATCGCCCAGCGGGTCTACGATCCGGCGAGCGTCGGCTGCATGTTGCTGATCACCTCGCAAGAGAGCACGCTTGACGGGCTGATCGAGCGGCCGTTGGACGAGGGCGACGTGTTGAGCAACGCCAACACGATCATCCACCTCGGCAAAATTCGCGAAGGGACGCGTTTCCGCCGCGCGATGTACGTCTCGAAGCATCGCGGCAGCGCCTGCACCGACGAGATCATCCCCTATTCGATTGACGACCGGGGAATTCGGCTCGATGACCGCTAAGACGGTTGTGTTGCGGACCCTACCTAGGTTGCGGCCCAACCTTTCAGAAACAGAAACTATGGAAGAAACAGCCGGCGCGTCTACGATTCGCGCGACGTTCGCCCCAGCACGGCGCGGCAAAGGTCGAGTACGAGATAGCAGAGCAAAAACAGCAGGTACATGACGACCGGCAGCGCGGCGGCGACGACCAGCACGGTTTGGGCCATGCCGGCGACTAGCTGCGCGGCAGGCAGCGCATCGGGATTCGCGTAGGCCTCGTAGCAGGCGTAGAACATGATCATCGCACCGGCGATCACGCCCGAGCCGAGCACCACCGGCACGCACCGGATCTTGACCTTCAGCAGGAATAGGATCACGTTGATGGCTTCGTGTCCGGTCGAGGCGTTGTCCGGGCCGATCGTGATGTGGAGCGTCGAAGGGTTGAGCGCGGCGAAGGCCGCGAAACCGTAGATGATGAACCCGGCGATGCCCAACAGGATCACCGGGTAGATCGACATCTCGACGGCCAGCGGCACCGAGCCGAACAGGGCCACCAACGCCGCCACCAAACACAAGAGCGCCACGCCGTCGGGCAGCGCGGTCGACGTCAACTTGCCGTTCGTCGTGCGGTTCAATCGATCGAGCGCGTCGCAGAACGTTCCGGCGACGTATTGCAGCACGACCAGCAGCACGATGACCATCGCGCCCGACAGGAGGTTGCTCAAAGCGTTGCCGTCCTGGATCGAGAGGACGGCAAACGCGGCGACCGCGATCATTGCGATCCACAGGCCGTACAGTCCGCACGCGCGAAACAGCGAGGCGGTGACCTCGACGAACTTCGCGTTGAAGTCCGAGCGGAGCGAGTCCAGCAGCAGGTCGACGGCGTGGCCTTTGGATCGGGGGTTGTGCAGGGCGGCGATTGCCGACACCTCCGGCGGAACGTCGGCTGCGGCAAGACTGGCCTCGGACGCCGGCGTCGCTTCGTCCTGATGTTCGAGCGGCATGACCGGTTTCGACGGCAGGTCGGTCGGCACGGCCGGTTGCGACTCGTCGCCGAACAGACCGCGAACGCTGCCCGCCGGCGCCCATTCGCTGAGCCCTTCGCGCCAGACGAGATCGTCGGGCGTCAGCTCCCCGGCCGCTGCCAGACGCTTCAGCTCGGTCGAGGGGACCGGGCCCATCTGTTTGCCTCCACGGGCGTAATACCAGTCGATCGCGGTCATGGGGTAGACTCTCCTTTCTAAATAACCTTCTGCGATTCTGGGAATTGGAAAATCCGCCGCCACCCCTTGGGAGGCGGCTCCAAGCGGGCGCAAAGCTTCCGGGATCACGCAAGGCTATTTAGCGACCACAATTATACGTTATTCCAGCACTCCGTGCCTCGTCTTCTTGGGCGTAAGTTGGGTGAAATACCATGCCAACCGGCCGAGCAAACGGAAATAGACGAGCCAGGCCACGGTCAGGATGAGCGACGATAGCAGGGATCCCCAGATCAGGCCGGCCGAAAAGGCAAATCCCAGACCGATTCCAGCGACGCCGAACAACATGGCAGACGCCAGATAGAACGCCGCCCAGGCCGGCCAACCCCAAACGAGGCTGCCCCAGGCGGTGGCCGAAAAGAAACGAGTCGGCCCGTTGGACAGCAGCGACGATAAGAGTGCGATGGGAAAGAAGATCAACGCGCCAACGCCAATAGAAGGCGCCGGCGGGATTCCAATCCAGCGGTGCATCCACGCGAGCGCGACGCCCGGCACGAGGCTGAACACCACCGAGTTGACGATGTAAAGCGAATCGCCAAAACCTTCGAGCGTCAACAGGCTCGGCCATTGCGAGATAGCGTCGGTCCCTTCGGACGTCTCGCGCAGGATCGTCAAGCCGCAGGCCGAGGCGACGAATGCGCCGAGAAGCGTTGCGAACACCGACGAAGCGGCCGAAAACAGAAGACCGTTCCAAAGCAGCACGCGCGTGCCCGGGTCGACCTGCTCGCCGTCGGCCGTAAGGCACCAAAGGCCAAGGCGAACGACGCCGACCCAGAGTGCCGTTGTCACCAGCATCGACGCGGCTCGGCCGGCGACGCTTCGGTAGAACGACGGCCGAAAGAGCCCGGAGACAATGGACCCGACCGGCGGGCGAGGCGTTGCGTCGTCGTCCGAGTCGCCGGTCCCCTGCCCTGCCCTACGAGCGCCGGAGAGGTGCGAGGTCGAAAACTCAAAGCCGCAATGCGGACACCGCAAGGTCCCGCCGGCATGAACGCGGCCGATTTCGACGCGGCAGGAACACCTTCGGCAGAAGGTGTAGGTCTGCGCGACCATGTTGCCTTGTTTTGGCACCGGATCACCTCTTCGACGAGCGAGGAGAGAAGGTCAGCAATGCAAGTACGAGGAAAAGGTTTTTTAGGGGACGTTTGCGTTCGCGTCTTTTTCCGGCCGACCAACCCGCGGTCGGTGCCCGGGCGAGCGGAGTTTTATATCATCGCACTACCCAGGGCGGCGCGGCAACGGGCCCAAAGCTCATCGCCCACCTCGGGCAAGGTGTCGCAAAAACGCTCGATCAGATCGTCGAGCGCGTTCCAGTCGAGCGCCTCGAAGCGGAACGTCAACGCGGCTTCGGTCACGGAACTGCGCATGAGAATCCAGCCGCTGGGCGTGTCGATTCGGACCCCGTCGGTCGTCTGTTGAGGGAAATCGGACCACGCGTTGCGGACTTGCTCGAAAAGCAGCGGCTGCCGTTCGAGCGGCACGTCGATGCGAACGTCGGACGTCATGTAGACCGCCGGGCATTCGCGACGCAGGTCGGCCAACGATTTCTGCGAGCCCGCCAGATGGGCAATTACCAGGCAGGCCGTGTACAAACCGTCTTCGCCGCCGTGCAGGGCGCGGTGGAAGAAATGTCCGCTGACCTCGGCTCCAAGCAGCGCGTCGGACTGAACCATGCGCGTGCGGAGGAATGCATGTCCGCTGCGCTCGGCGATCGGCTCGGCCCCCCATTCGCGCGCCGACTCGAAGATCCGGTTCGAGTATTTCAGGTCGTGAACGAATCGCTCGCCAGAAAGTCTTCCGCCGAGACAGCGGAAGAGGATGTCGACGGTTTCTTCCGGGCTGAGCGGGACGCCGTCGTTGTCGACCAGGGCGAGCCGGTCGCCGTCGCCGTCGAAGGCGATGCCCAGATGGGCGCGTTCGCGATAGACCGTCTCGCAGAGGTCGGCCAGCGCGCTCGATCGGGAACAATCGGGCGTCGCGCCGCCAAACTCCGGATCGACCGTGTCGTGGATCGTCGAGAAGATGCACTGTGGGAAGATGGCGTGCAGGTAGCGACGCGCTTTTTCGGCCCAGCAGCCGTGCATCGGATCGACGACCACGTGGAGTTGAGCGCCGAGCGAGTCGACGAACGTTTCTTGCAGATCGGCGACGTAATCGAACGAGACGTCGAGTGTGCGCGCGGTGGTGACGGATCGGCCGTTGGCCGCGTGAGCGTTTCGCGGTTCTGCCGCCATCGAGGCGATGTCATCCGGGGTCGGGGGAAGGTTGTGGATCAGCCATTTCAGCCCGTTGACGCCGCCGGGATTGTGCGAGGCGGTGACGACCGCACAGCCATCGGCCCGGAGGCGATGCAACGCATGATAGATCATCGGCGTCGGGAGCACGCCGAGGTTGACCACATCCAGTCCGGACTGGCAGAGACCCTCGATCAGGGCCGTCATGAACTGGGGCGTCGAACGGCGGACGTCGCCGCCGACGGCGAACTTGACGCCCGGCGGCAATCGATGGCCCAGCGCGAGTCCCCAATTCCTGTAGAGAGCGGGCGATAACTCGCCGTCGGCGTCGCCGCGGATGTCGCACGGTTTGTAGATGCTCATCGGGCGATTCCCTTGGCCGGTAGCCAGTTGACGATGTAGATTTCCGGGAAAGTTGGGTGCCACTGGCTCTGCCAGTGCTGCAAAAACGCAGGGGGGGCGCACTGGCAGAACCAGTGGCACACGTTATCAATAGGCTACCAGCGGTCACCTTTTGAAATTATACGCCCATGCGGCCAATCGAGCTACTCGGCTTTTTCCGCCCGATCCGTGGTTGTGGCGTCGGGGATCAGATCGATGACCGCAAGTTCCGGACGGCATAGGAACCGCATGCGAGGCGCGATGCCCCGTTCCATGCCGATGCCGCGCGA
>JAEWUR010000287.1 GCA_023397045.1 Planctomycetota bacterium | reverse complement strand
CGGTTGGCAGACTAGCGCCTATGCCCATTGCAACGCCAATCGCGAGTATGGCGCCTGGATTGTGTTGTCGCAGCGCTGCGAGCAAAGGCAATCGAGGCATGGGCCCGGGCCGCGTTTCCGATCTACTGGCCAGCCATGCAAAAGGAAGAGAGCCTATTCCCAGCAATCCGGCGGCCATAAACATCGTCACAACCTGTTGGCGATCCACGGTCGCGGATCCGAGCAGAAGGTCGCCCAGCATAGCGCCTAGAACCGTGCCTGAAAAACTGGCGGTCCCCAACATGCCGGCCAGCTCAGCCATGCGGTTTGCAGGCGCGCGGGCGGACACAAAGGTCATTGCAGCACCGTAAAGGCCTGCAACCCCACAGGAGAACAAAATACGCATCAGATAGATGGCAATGCCTGCATGGCTGGAAATGGCCAAATGGCTAAAGCAAACAGCGGCAAAAAGCGATGTCGAGCCAAGCCACACCACCTTGGTTCCATAGCGGTCGATGCACGATCCTAACGCGAACTGCATCATAAGGCTGCCCACCGTGCCGACGCCGACGATCCATCCCAGATGGAATTGGGTTCCGCCCAACACCGTAATGAAATCGGCGTAGCGGAATAAGATGGTTACGGCGGCAATCGCCAGCACCGTCGATACATATGCCAACCAAAACGGCAGATCATAGGCAATGCGGGCTTGGTCGTGTAAATCTGCGGGTCCACAACGAACTTGAGGCAGTGGTCGAAAACGTGGACGTCGGAAAGGAGAGGCTATGCGAATCATCTTAGACCCCGGCACTCACTTCCGCTTCCGCCAAGGGTAATAGAACATGGCAAGCAATGCCGAAAACAGCACCGTGATCGTTGGTTTCCGGCCCGTTTTCACGAGGCTTGACGATGAACCGATATCGGCGACCGAGCCACGGCGTCGATCGACGATCTCCCAGGCGAAGACGATGGCGACAAACACGCTTCCCAGAATGGGGATGAGCCAAAGAATCGCACGCAGTCCATAATAATGGGCCAGTCCGCCGATCAGCGTCGGCCCGGTCAATCCACCGAGATTGCCGATCGCGCTGACCAAGGGGATCACCGTTGCGGCTCGGCTACCAAACTTGGCGGATGCCAAGGCGTACATGGTCGGCGCCTGTGCCGCAATGAAGGCGCCGTTGAAAAATATGAGCACGGTCCCCAAGGAATAGCTTGGGATTAGGAGAATGAGGACGTACATCAACATTCCGCCGGCAAAACTCGTGCCCATCACGGCTCGATCGGAAAAGCGGCCGCTCACGAAGGCCCCCATCAACATTCGGCCCACAAATACTCCTGCCGAACTGGCCGAAAGCACCAGTCCCACCTGATAGTCGCTGACGCCGTATTCCAGTTGAAAGAATCGACCGGTCCAGGCGACGATGATGCCTGCCGTCAAGCCTTCGAGAATCCACATCAGCCCCAAGAGCCAAAATGTTCCTCGATTGAAGATTCCGGCGGTTAGAAACGTGCCGATCCGTTGGAACCAAGTCGCCGATCCGTTCAGAAGAGTACTTGCGACGATTTCTTCTTGTTGCATGGGACGAGAGATGGCGTCGAGTTTTCCTCGAAATATTAACAAAAATGCGGCGAACCACGTCCAGAGCAGTCCGGCGAATGCAACGAAAACCAGGTTCCATTGCGGTACGACCTCCACCAGATAACCAAACATCGCGGTGCTTATGGTCGCGCAACCGGCAAAGGCGGCCGTGGCCCACATGAACATCCGCTGGCGATCATGGGCGAACTGAGCGGTAATCACGGCGCTATAAGCCGCTAGGATCCAATAGTTGCCCATGCCCAGCACAAAAGCGCCGGCCAACACCTCGTAGTAACTTGCGGCCAATCCAAAAAGCAATGAGCCGATGCCAACGAATCCCACGGCCACGATGCCCGACCGCCTGGCGCCGATGCTTTCGGTAATGTAACCGGACAATAGCAGGGCAATCAGACCTCCGGTGAGGAATGCCGATTGCAGTTGCCCTTGCTGACGCAGATTGACCTCGAAGGTGCGCGCGATCGCGCCGAACAGGACGGGCATAAGATTGACCGTCAGGCCTTGTACGGCAACAAGCGTGAAAATGAACGCCGCGAGGATGCCACGATGCGGTTGTGTCATGGTTCTCCGGCTCATTACGGTGGACGATTATTATGCGGATCGCGACGCCAGAATCTCCGGCGATCGCCGGTCGACCTGTGCGTCATAGCCCCCGGGACAATCCTTGCAGACTTCGAGCCACGGCCCCTCGGATACTTGGTCGAGCCGCTGGACATCCTCGTCGGGCAACATCCAATCCGCCGCCTGGAAGTTCTCCCGCACGCGTTCGGGCGAATCGCAACCGATAATCACGCTGTTGACGGAAGTCCGGCTAAGACACCACGCCATGGCAACCTGGGTAGGCGTTCGGCTATGACGCTTGGCCGTGGCGACCACCGCGTCGATTACGTTACCGACATGTCGGGTCATTGCGACGCGAAAGTTGTAAGGACCGCGGTGCCAGGAGCTTCCCTGCGGCGGCGGCGACCCATAGCGGTAGCGTCCCGACAGCAACCCGATCGCCGTTGAGGCGTAGACCGTAATCCCGACGCCATATCGCCTGCAACACGGAATCACTTCGCTCTCGATCCGGCGATCCAGAAGATTGTAGCCTAGTTGATTGCACACAAACTTGGCCTGATGGTAACGCATGCTCCTCTGCAT
>JAEWUR010000204.1 GCA_023397045.1 Planctomycetota bacterium | reverse complement strand
GGATCGGTCGTGTAGACGCCGTCGACGTCGGTGTAGATCTCGCAGGAATCGGCGTGAAGCACGGCTGCCAGGGCAACCGCGGTCGTGTCGCTGCCGCCTCGGCCGAGGGTGGTGATGTTGTTGGCGTCGTCGATCCCCTGGAACCCGGCCGCGATCACGATGTTGCCTTCATCGAGGGCCTTGCGCATGCGCTCGGTCGAAATCGATCGGATGCGGGCTTTCGTATGAATGCTGTCGGTGATGATGCCGATCTGCGCGCCGGTCAGACTGATCGCCTTATGGCCCAGCGAATGGATGGCCATGGCCACCAGGGCGACGGTCACCTGCTCGCCGGTCGACAGAAGCATGTCCATCTCGCGTGCCGGAGGCTCGTCCGTGATCTGTTTCGCCAAATCGACCAGGATGTCGGTGTTTTTGCCCATGGCGCTGACAACCATGACGACCTGGTTGCCCTCTTTTTGGGCCCGGATAGCCTTTCGGGCTGCGGCGAGGATTTTCTGGCTGTCGGCAACGCTGGTGCCACCGAATTTTTGGACGATGATAGGCATAAAACAATCGATTCGGAGAAAGAAGGGGTTGAGTTGTGAAGTTGATTGCAGGTAGTGTACAGACGAATCCGAAAAAATAAGTGATTTTGGTGGAAATTGCAAGGGCGGGGGCCGCCGCTCCGATGGGTGGTGCAGTCGCGTTCGTCCTGCGCTTTCCCGTTTCGCTGCAAACAAAAAACGGCTATAATTTGGTAGATGGCGAGGAACAAATAGAGGCAAAGGCGGATTTCGTGGATTATCATCAGGTCGAGCAACTGTTTGACGTGATTGCGGACTACCACCGCAAAATGCCTCCTCCCGAGGAGGAGGATAGCAGCGGCGAGTGGGTCAAGGTCCGAGATGGTTTGCAGGGCGCAGACCATTGCATTCGAGTCCTGACCCCGGATGAGTTCGACGAGTGGCATCGGTGCCTCCAACTGCCGCTCAAGGTCGAATACGGCCGCACGCCCGTCGCCTTCTGCAACTATGAGGGCGTTTGGTGGGCCATCTACGAAGATTCCGACGAAAGCGAAGTCATCGCCGCTTTCGAGAAGTGTTTCGAGGGCTAGGGCCGCCCGCCTTCCCCACATCGTTCCACCACATCGTGTAGCGGGGCCGCTTGCGGCCCGTCAGTCTGCTGCTCCCACCGCTCTCTCGCGTCCGCTTGTGATTTCACGGGAAATTGATACGATAGTCCTGTGATCGCGGCACAGGCTCGGGAGATAATTGCATGGCAGGTCTGGATTGGGTCGTCATTGGGCTTTACTTCCTTACGCTGCTTGGATTGACGTGGTACTCGGTCCGGAAGAACCGCGACACGGCCGACGACTACTTCTTGGCAGGCCGGAACCTCGGTTGGTTCGTCGTGGCCGCGTCGATCTTCTCGTCGAACATCGGCTCCGAACATCTGGTCGGTTTGGCCGGCTCGGGCTGCACCGACGGCGTCGCCATGGCCCATTACGAGCTGCACGCATGGTGCTTGCTGGTCCTGGCCTGGGTGTTCGTGCCGTTCTACGCCCGAAGCCTCGTCTACACCATGCCCGAATTCCTCGAGCGCCGCTACTCGCCGACCGCCCGATATGTGCTGTCGATCATTTCGCTGGTCGCCTACACGGTGACGAAAATCGCGGTGGGAATTTTCGCCGGCGGCATCGTCTTTTCCGTACTCCTGCCCGAAATTCGCGTCGACCTGGGCTTGTTCACTCTCGACGCATTCTGGCTCGGCTCGATCGTCGTGATCGTGTTGACCGGCCTGTACACCATCCTTGGCGGACTCAGGGCGGTGGCCTATACCGACACGCTGCAAACGATCATCTTCATCATCGGCTCGGCACTGGTCACGGTGTTCGGCTTGATCGAACTGGGCGGCTGGACCGAATTGCGCAACCAATGCGGCTCCGAGATGTTCAATATCTGGAAGCCGCTGGTCCCGGCAGGCATGGACGCCACCTGGGCCCCGGTCAAGGAATCGGGCCGCATCGCCTGGTACTTCAACGACAACTTCCCGTGGCTGGGAATGCTGTTTTGCGCGCCGATCGTCGGCCTGTGGTACTGGTGTACCGATCAATACATCGTCCAACGGGCACTGGCCGCGCCGAACGAGACGATCGCCCGACGCGGCAGCATCGTCGCGGCGTTGATGAAGCTGCTGCCCGTGTTCATCTTCATCATTCCCGGCATGATTTGCTTCGCCCTGGCCAGCCGGGGCTACGAGGGACTTGTCGATCTTGTTGAAAACGGCGAACCGGTGCGCGATTCGTGTCAGGCGGCCTTTCCGCTGATGGTCAAACACGTCTTGCCGATCGGGGTCCGCGGATTGGTCACCGCCGGGCTGCTTTCCGCGCTGATGAGCTCGCTGGCCGGCGTTTTCAACGCGTGCTCGACGCTGTTTACGATGGACCTCTACCAGAAGTTCCAGCCCAAGGCGTCGCAACATCAACTGGTCTGGATCGGACGCATCGCCACGACCGTCATGGTCGTCATCGGACTGTTTTGGATCCCGGTGATCCAGGGCCAGAAGGGACTCTATTTCTACTTGCAGGCCGTCCAAGGCTACCTGGCCCCGCCCATCTTCGTCGTCTTCTTCCTCGGCGTCTTCAACAAGCGGTTGAACAGCAAAGGCTGTCTGGCGGCGCTGCTGGTGGGCTTCGTGATGGGCATCTTCCGTCTGGCCGTCGACACGCCCGTGCAGTTGGGCCTCGCCGGCTTCGAACACGGCTATCCCCACGGGTCGTTCCTGTGGATCGTCAACAATATCTACTTCCAATATTACAGCGTGCTGATCTGCCTGGTGTGCGTCGTCGTGATGCTTGCGGTCAGCTATGCGACGGCCGCCCCATCGCTCGAAAAAATCGTCGGCCTAACCTACGGCACCGTGACCGACGAGCAGCGCCGCCAATCCCGAGCAAGCTGGAGCTGGTTGGACGTCTTCGTCTCCTGCTTGGTCCTGGTCGGCATCGCCACGGCCTACCTGTATTTCGTCGGTTGACCCGCTCCGCAATCGGTTTTCGGTCGAAAAAATCGGGGCGGCCTCCCGTTGGCCGGCCGGGGTCCATCGACAGTGCAAACGTCAATAAGTCCGCCTTCAGTTCGTTTCGTCTTCAGCCCCTCGTGGTCCGTTCTTCGGCACGGCCTTGATCCAGGCAACCTCCAGCTTGAACGGTCCCGCCGTCTTGTCAACCAACAGGAAACCCACGGCCTCCGCCTTCGCAGGATCGAGGGAGCCTGGTATTTCCCGACCAAATGACGTGGCACGGAAATCCTTCAGTGGAATCTGGATTTCTTGCCACTTGTCCTTCTCGGTCTCGAACTTCGCTCGGTACGAGAAGGCGGGGATCAGGCTCGGCACGTTGATGTTGAAATAATACGTGCGTCCGTCACCGCGCACCTTGAACTTCACGGCCTCGTCCTTGGAGAGGTCGAGTCTCGTGGAGCGGCAACGAACCGAAGCGAAGCCGCCATTGTTCTCCAAGGATAGATTGCCGTAGAATTCCAGAGTCTTGTCGTCGGTGATGCGGAACTTCCCCTCCGATACGCCGCCCATCACGTTGTCGTTGATGTTTCGCCATGCTTCGGCTGCTTCGGGCTTGTCAAACTCAAAAAGCATTCGGTCGCCCTCCTCGGCATTGCCCGGCGTCAGCCACGACAACGAAATCGACATGGCGAGCGCCATTACTTTCGGTAGCCACATTGGAATGCTCCTTCACTTGGGGGATGTTATTGATCTTTGCGTGGATAATGAACCGGCCAGTCCACCTCATTGGTCTTATTCCCGGCCTCCCGTTGGTCGGCCCGGGTTCATTGACCGTGCAAACGTCAATAGAAGCGCGTTTCCGAATTATACGCGCGGCGCTGCCCAGGACGAGTCCCGGCGGGGGGGACATCGGAAAACACGGTTCCATTGCCGTGGTCGAGCGAAGCATTTTAACGATGAAATCCTTGCTCGCACTGATGCCGTTCATCTCCCACCGGCGCGAAGAGTTTGGTCGTCAACTACTTGATACCGTCGAATGGTATAACGAGTGCCGACCGCACACTCGGCTTGGCGGGAAGACGCCCAATGAAGTGTACTATGGGACGTTCCCCGCCAATCGTCGGCCGCGATACGAAACTCGGGCCAAATGGCCA
>JAEWUR010000158.1 GCA_023397045.1 Planctomycetota bacterium | reverse complement strand
CCCTCTCCCGCTTGCGGGAGAGGGGAGGATTGGGTTGGCGTCGCCCTGGGGCATCGGCGGTTGTCGATCATCGATCTGGCCGCCGGTCGGCAGCCGCTGTCGAACGAGGACGGCTCGGTTTGGGTCGTTTTCAACGGGGAGGTCTACAACTTCCATGAGCTTCGCCGCCGTCTCGAAGGCGCGGGACATCGCTTCCAAACGCACAGCGACACGGAAGTGCTGGTACATCTGTACGAGGATGAAGGGCCGGATTTTCTGCGGCGGCTCAACGGCATGTTCGCACTGGCTATCTGGGACGCCCGGCGGCGACAACTACTGCTGGCACGCGATCGGCTGGGCAAGAAACCGTTGGTCTATCGCCACGAGGCGGGGCGGTTGCTCTTCGCAAGCGAGCTGAAGTCGGTTTTGCAGGCGCCGGGCGTGCCGCGCGACATCGATCCGGCGGCCGTCGACGACTATCTGACGTACCAATACATTCCGCATCCGCGAACGATTTTTCGGGGCATTGCCAAGCTGCCGCCCGGCCATTATGCCGTCTGGCGCGACGGTCGGCTCGACGTCCAATCGTTCTGGCAGCCCGACTTCAATGAGGAAGATGATCGGCCTGCGGAGCAGTACGCCCGGGAACTGCGGGAGTTGATGGTCTCGTCGGTCGAGATGCGACTTCAGAGCGACGTGCCGTTGGGGGCATTTCTCTCGGGCGGAATCGACTCGACGATCGTCGTCGGTTTGATGTCGCAGTTGGCGTCCGAGCCGGTCCGGACTTTTTCGATCGGCTTCCCGGTCGCCGAGTTCGACGAGACGAGCTACGCGCGGGAGGCGGCCGAGCGTTTCGGCACGATCCACGAAGAGTTCCAGGTTCGCCCCGATGCGATGGAGATCCTGCCGCGATTGGTCTGGCACTACGACGAACCGTTCGCCGACAGTTCGGCGGCGCCGACGTGGTATGTCTCGCAGATGACTCGGCAAAGGGTCACGGTCGCATTGACCGGCGATGGCGGCGACGAGCTTTTCGTGGGCTATCCGCGCTACATGGCCGCCTGGCTGGCCGAAGGTTTCGACCGCCTGCCGAGTTTGGTTCGGCATCTGTGCGCCGGCAGCTATTGGCAGCGTTTGCCGTCGGGCACGCGGCAGAAATCCTTAGCCCGGCGGTGGAAGCGATTCGTCGAGATGCTGAACCTGCCGCCGGAGCGGCGGTATCTCGAATGGATCGCGATCTTCGGCCAGGCCCGGCGTGCGGCCATGTACAGCGAAGAGTTTTTGAACGCGTTGCCGCCGGGCGATTCATTGGAGTTCTTGTCGAATGCGTTGCGGCGGGCCGATCGGCGCGACCCGGTCACGGCCTTCTCGCTGGCCGACCTGGTGACCTACCTGCCATGCGATCTGATGACCAAGGTCGACATCGCCTCGATGGCGCACAGCTTGGAATGCCGGCAGCCGTTTTTAGATCATCGGGTGGTCGAACTGGCGGCACGCATGCCCCGACGATTGAAATTCCGCTGGGGACGCGGAAAACGAATTCTGCGGGAGGTTTTTGGCGACCTGCTGCCCGAATCGATCCAGAAACGGCCGAAGATGGGGTTCGGCGTGCCCTTGGACCACTGGTTCCGGCACGAACTGAAAGATTTTGCCCGGGATGTGCTTCTGGCTCGGCAGACGCTCGATCGCGGCTACTTTCGGCCCGAAGCGATCGGCCAGCTTTTTAACGAACATCAACAAGGCCGCTTCAATCACGGCTATCGTCTTTGGGCGTTGTTGATCCTCGAACTATGGCACCGCGAATGGCTTGGTCGCTGATTCTCACGCAGTCTTCCGCAACGCCAATCGCTCTCGAAGCGGCTGAGACGCTGGAAGGTTGACGGCTCCCGGTTCGCGACGAAGCGTGTCGAGCACCTGTTCGAGCTGATCGCTCGGCGGGAGATCGAGATCGAGGAAGAAGAGTTTCCGGCCTTTCAACTCGCACCCGCCGCCACCTGCGCCGGCCAACCATTCTTGCCGGACGGAATAGCCGAGTCGTGAGGCCAGGTCGAGTGCCTGGTCCAATAAATCTACCGTGTTCATCCTAGACCCCCAAACCACCGTCTTCCGTGAACGATGCGTGGATTATAGACACTTGTTCTACAGTTGGCGAGGCGAGTTCGACGATACGGCCAGTAAGGTAAGTGCTTTGCAGACTTGAAGTTAAAGCACGCCGATCCGGGAAGCCTGCGAGGAGGCCAGTCTTGGGGCGACCGGGTCATCGCGGAGCTTTGCGTAAAACGGAAAAAGTAGCCCGGCGACAAAAGCATCTCAGGGAGCGTTCACTGTGGCGATCAACGACGTCAGCACCATTCAAGAGCTTCAACAACACATCGAGATTCTGAAGCAGCAGCTTGCCCAGGCGCAGCGTCTGACGGCGCTGGGCGAGTTGGTCAGCACGACCACGCACGAGTTCAACAACGTGCTGATGACGATCTTGAACTACGCCAAGATGGGCATGCGTCACAAAGACCTTCCGACGCGCGACAAGTGTTTTGAGAAGATCTTGGCCTCGGCCAATCGGGCGGCGACGATCACGAACACGGTGCTCGGCATGGCGAGGAACCGCTCGGCCGGTCAAGACGCCATCGATCTGACGAAGCTGGTCGACGACACGCTGTTGCTGCTCGAGCGAGAAATGAACAAGTATCGCGTGGTGGTTGAAAAATGCTACCAGCCGATTCCTCCGGCCTATGTCAACGGTAACCAGATCCAGCAGGTGCTCTTAAATCTTCTGATCAATGCGCGCCAGGCCATGCCGAACGGCGGACGCCTTTGGATTAAGCTTCTGCCGGACGTCGAAAACAACATGATCGACCTAGTTGTTCGCGACAACGGCAGCGGCATCCCGGCCGAAAAGCTGCCTCGCATCTTCGAGTCGTTCTACACGACCAAATCGGGACCTGACGCGAGCGGCAAGGGCGGCACCGGCCTCGGGCTGTCGATGTGCCGTGACATCATCGAATCGCATCACGGGCGGATTCGCGTCGACAGCACGGTCGGCAAAGGCACGGCATTCACGCTGAAGCTGCCGACGGCCGACAAGATCGCGCCGAAACGTTCGCCCGTTCCACCACCGATGGCCATGCCGTTTGGCGCGATGTCGCCATCTTCTACCCATAGTAGGTAAAGGTATCCTCTGTGGGCGTGTTTTTCGAACCCTCGCATCGATTAAGCTGGTCCACCCACCGGATGTACCTTTCGTAGCTGTGCGAGTTTTTCGCATTTGCTTGCATTTCCTGCCCAAGTTCCGCTATCTTGGTCGAATCTTGATATTGGCTGGTTGGCGAAAACGCATGAAGTTTTCCATCGACCGGTGAACCTTCGATCTTTTAACCGTCGACTTCAGGGCTGAGTCGTCTGTTGACCGTCGGGCGAGCGGCTCGCGAAGCGACACTGCGAAAGGGGCAATGCGGTGAGCACTGGGGCATACATGGGAATCGCTTCCCACTCGATGACTCGAGACTTCGCGCCGTCAACGGCGCGATTGACGCATCTGGTTCGGCATTGGCCGTCCGGAGACGTGGCAACAAACCACGGCGACGAGCCGGAGAACCAAGGATCGCCGGCCAAACCCCCCGTCGTCTATGTGGTCGACGACGACCCCGAGCTGCGGGAATCGTTGACCATGATGATCGGAAGCATGGGCCTGAAGGTCGAAGCTTTTCCGTCGTCCGAAGCGTTCCTCGACGCCTACCGCGAATCGTCCGATTCGCCGGCGTGCATGGTTCTCGACGTCCGCATGCCGGGCCTCAGTGGTCTGGGGCTTCAGCAAATGCTGGTCGCCGAACGGAGCAACCTGCCGATCATCATGATATCCGGGTGCGCCGACATCCCGATGGCGGTCAAAGCCATGCGGGCCGGCGCGTTGGATTTTCTCGAAAAACCGGTCAGCAGCCAAACCCTGTCCGCCCGGATCCGCGAGGCCATCGACCGTTGCGTGCGTCAACAGCGCGAATCGAGCAAACAGTCGGAGTTGGCCCGGCAGGTCGAACGGCTTTCGGCTCGCCAACGCGAGGTGCTCGACCTGTTGGTGGCGGGCGAGCGTTCCAAGCAGATCGCCCGGCAGCTTGGCATCGGCGAAAAAACCGTGGCCAAACATCGCGCCAGCGTGCTCGAAAAACTACAGGTCGACAGCGTCGTCGAACTGGTGCGACTGTTCGCCGACAGCAACTTCAGTTGCCCGGAAGAACGCGTTGCGATGGCCTGATACCTATCTGTTCGGAAGCCATTTCAGGTCACCCGTCATTCTGGGCGAAGCGAAGGAACTGTGGTAGATCCTTCGCGTTGCTCAGGATGACGCCTACGCGCCGGAATACGCCCGGAAATCGACGCCGATCGATTTCTGGCGTTCGATCTGCGCGGCTCGGGTTGCGTCGAGATCGACGATCGTCTCGGGCGGGTCGTAGGAGAACAGGTAGATCTTCACCTTCGGCTCCGTCCCCGACGGTCGGATGGCGATATAGTTGCCTTTCTCGGCGAAATCGAGGATCACCATGTCGCCCAGCGGGGCGTTCAATGGCGAAACGTCGCCCGAGGGCGTTATGAGCGTGTTGTTCGCGTAGTCTCGGATCGTCGAGACCTTCATCCCGCCCAACACCGTTGGCGGTGCCGTGCGCAGTTTCGCCAACATCGCGCGCATGTCTTCCATGCCCTTTTCGCCGGGCATCTGGATGTTGATCTGCGATTCGGTGAAACATCCGTGGCGAAGCATCAACTCGCCGAGGCGCTGGTCGAGCGATTTACCTTCCGTCTTGAGCTTGGCGGCCATCTCGGCCGTCAGCATCGAGGCCACCGCCGCGTCCTTGTCGCGAACGTGATCGCCGACCAGGAATCCGTACGATTCTTCGGCGCCGAGGACGAAGTCGGCGGGACCTCGGGCGTCCATCTCGGCGCCGATCCATTTGAAGCCGACGTGGAGATTGCCCGCCGTCTCGATGCCGTACTCGTTGGCGATGCAACGGATCAATTCGGTGGTGACCAGCGTCTTGACGACGTAGTTTTTCGACGTGAGCGTTCGGGCCGCCTTGCGCGATCCCAGCAGGAAATCGACGAGGAGCGACCCGAGTTGATTGCCTGTCAACGTGGTCCAGGGAGCGTCTTTGGCAAGCGTTTTCCGGATGGCGCAGCCCAGTCGGTCGCAGTCGGGATCGGTGGCGAGAATCAGTTCGGCCCCCGAACGGTTCGCATGCTCGATCATCGAATCGAACACGGCCGAGTTTTCCGGGTTGGCGACGTGTTTGGGCACGTTCGGAAAATCGCCGTTCGGCTCGGCGTGCGGTCCGAAGACTTCGACGTCGCGGAAACCGGCCTCGTGCAGGACGGGAATCACGGCCGTTGCCCCGACGCCGTGCAATGGAGAATACAATATTTTGAGGTTCCGCGGACCGGGAACGTTCTGCCGCAATACGGCCTTGATGAACGCCGCATCGACTTCTTCCTGACAGTAGACGACGCGACCGGCCGCCAGGGCTTCGGCGAACGGCGTGCGTTTGATCCAGGTAACGCTCTGCATCGCCTCGATGGAAGCCGAATCGTGGGGCGGCACGAATTGACCGCCGCTCGGCCCATAGACTTTCACCGCGTTATCGCTCGGCGGGTTGTGGCTGGCCGTGATGATGATCCCGCAATCGCAATCCTTGTGGCGGACCGTGAACGACAGTTCCGGCGTGCTGCGATATCCATCGAGGAAGTAGATTTTGAAGCCCGCGGCCACCATAATCTCGGCGCACAATTCGGCGAACTGCCGCGAGCGATGCCGCGTGTCGTAGGCGATCGCGCAGGAGAGCGGGCGATGGGGATCTTGCCGGGGGTCGGCGGCCGCCTGTTGTTTGACGTAGTCGGCCAACCCCTGGGCGCTCTCGCCGATCGTTCGGTCGTTAATCGCGTTGCAGCCGACCGGATACATTCGGCCGCGCCGTCCCCCGGTGCCGAACGGAATCGTCGTCCAGAAGGCGTCTTCCAGTTCGGCCCATTTTTCGGCGGCGACAAGCTCGGCGATCTGCTGAGCGTACTCCTCCAAATAGGGCTGTTCCAGCCAGGTTCGGATATTTTCAACAGCCGCGGGTGACAATTTTTGGGCCACGGCGGCCGTTTCCAGTTGTTTCATTGCAGTCTGAGGTAAATTCATGCCCAATATTTTGCCGAAATGCGAGAAAAGAGGAAAGGGGGCGACCGATCTTTCTTTCGCGTTGCATAATTAAACTGCGAATGGTCCATACCTACGCAAACCAACCCTGGCGGGGGGTGCCTGGATTGATCGGCCCGCCATAGTGATCTGTCTAGACCGTCGTTACTATTGGAGGTTCGGTGCGATAGAATCGTAACCCGAAGCGTAAGCGAGGCTGTCCCTCGCTCACGCTTCGGGTTACGATGTTCCGTCCATTCATAAATTCGAATTGGACAGAGCCGTAGAATGCTCCCGTATTTCATTATTCATTATCGCAAAGGTAATCTTTCTTTATGGCACTGGTAATTTTACGATGTCTGTTTGTCCTGGTTTCGGCCGGCCTGGGCATCTCGGTGATCAAGGCCGGTTATGTGCCCGACGACGCGCCGTCCTGGGTGGTCTACGTCATTTTCGGCGGATTGGTCGGCCTATCCTTGGCCGTCATCACGGTCGATATCAGTTTTCGACGTAAACAGCTCGAAACGATCTCGGCCGTCTACTTCGGCATGCTCGTCGGCCTTCTGCTGACCTACATCTTCGGCCTGGCCTTGATGACGCTTCCGCTCGACCGGATCCGCAATCCGGTCCAGTTGACGCTGGGCCTGATCCTATGCTACGTCTGCATCAGTATGCTGATCCAGACGAAGGATGATTTCCGGTTCATTATTCCTTATGTCGAGTTCGTCAAAGAGATCAAAGGGCTGAGACCCGTCATCCTCGACACGAGCGTCGTGATCGACGGCCGGATTGCCGACGTGGTCGAAACCCATGTGTTCGACGGCCAGATCGTGATGCCGAAGTTCGTCATCGCCGAGTTGCAGAGCATTGCTGACAGCTCCGACCGCCTGCGACGCAGCCGAGGTCGACGGGGACTCGATATCCTCAATCGGCTGCGCAGCAATACCGACATCGAACTGGTCCTCTACGACCGCGATCTGCCCGAGTTTGCGGGCCTGACGGTCGACTTGAAGCTCGTAGCGCTGACCAAGCACCTGCAAGGCAAGCTAATCACCAACGACTACAACCTGAACAAGGTCGCTCGGCTGCAAGGCGTCACGGTCATCAATCTGAACGACCTGGCCAATGCGCTGAAGCCCGTCTTCTTGCCGGGCGAACGGATCGACGTTCGCGTGATTAAGGCCGGCGAAGAACCGGGCCAGGGCATCGGATATCTCGAAGACGGTACGATGGTCGTCATCGAGTCAGGACGCGAACGAATCAACCAGACGGTCTCGGTGGCCGTGACCAGCGTTCTGCAAACCAGCGCCGGTCGAATGGTTTTCGGCAAGCTCGAAGAGGGCCGTTGAGCGGGCGAGGTTATCGGCCGTTGTTCGATGTTACGGCCCGTTCGATTTCGTCGAACAGGTCATCGACGACGATCGGTTTCGAGACGATCGCCGCAGCGCCGGCCGACAATGCGCGTTCACGGTCCGTCGTGCGCGGGAACGCCGACAGTGCCACGATCGGCGCGGGATGTACAAACGTCGCGAACCGGCGCAACTCGTCCTGCTCCTGAGGGCCGAGATCGGTGCCGTCGAAAACGGCGGCCACCGCGCCCTCGACCTGCGTCACGGCCGGCGAATCGTGCCGCGCCGTGGCGTATCCCCGGCTGCGCAAGGCCGCTGAAATCCATTGTGCCATGACGCGAGACCGGCTGAAAATCACGATCAAACCGCGTCCGGCCGGCGTGCGAGGCGGCGAATGGTCCGGCGAGGCCGTCTCGTCGGCCGCATCCAACAACAGCCGTTCCTCTTCGGTGGCCGTAGGCGGCAGCGTCCACGCGCAATTCTCGCCGCGAGCCAACCGCCCAAGCTGGCGATGCGATCGGGCCGGCCATTGATGCCAGTAGTTCCGCACGACCGCCGGCCAGGGCGAGCCCGTGCGCATTTCGCCTTCGCACCAGCTTCCCATCAGGCCGATCACTCGGGCCAGCGGCGCGAGACGCCGCAATTGATCGATGTCGGCGTGCGAATACTGGCCGGGAAAGGTCTGCCCAACGACGATCAGGTCGGGCGTCACGATATTCTCGCGCAAAGCCGCGGCGGCCGATTCCGCTTTCGCAAACTCCGACACCGTCCCCCACTGATCCAGATCGGCGCGAGCCTCGCGAAACTCCGTCCGATCGGAATCGCCGACAAACAGAATCGACAGCGCGACAGGGGCCGTCATAGTTTTTCCTCTGCCTCGACGATCGCCCGACGCGCTTCCTCGGCGTTGTTTGCCTGATGCATGGCGTTGAGGAAGCCCGGCGAGGTGAGAATTCGGCTCAGGCGGGCCAACACCCGCAAGTGGCCGCGATCTTCCGTCGAGCAGATCAGGAAGAAAACGTCGGTCAACGGCACGTCGCTGCCGAACGGGATGCCGGTGCTGGTGCAACCCAATGCGAGAAACGGTTGGCCGAGTATTTTGGCCATTGGACGGCGAGGGTGCAGCAGCGCGACCCCGTTTTCCAACGCCGTGGTGTGCATGGCCTCACGGGCTTTCACGGCCGCGGCCATCTCTTTCGTATCCCAAAGCCAGCCGGTTTGCGCGGCCAGTTCGACCATCGAATCGATCACCGAATTGCGCGTTCGGGCGAACAGCGGGACGGCAATCGCCTCCATCGGCAGCAAGTCGGCGATGCAGATCTCGGCCTGATCGTCGCCGCCACCGCCCGACCGCTCCAACGCGGCCTCGACTTCGATCAACTGCACTTCGTCCGAAAGCCCGATGCGATGTTCCAGCCAATGGTGAATGTCGGGCTTGGAGAATCGCCACTGTCCGCTGACTTTGCGGCCGGGCAGTTGAGCGCGCTCGGCCAGCTTCACCACTTGCTGGGGCGACAAATGGAGGTATCGAGCCAGGCTGTCGACATCGAACTCGCTGTAAGGCATGCCATTATCTTGGCCCATCGACGCCGATTTGTCTAGCCCGGCATTACTGATCTGCGACCCAATAAAGACTCTATTTACTCCCTTTCCAATACCAGCTACGTCCGCTTCCTCCCCTGCCGACCTGCTTCAACGCCCTTCGCGGCATCTTTCCTGCGAAACCATCAATGTCAGTGAAGGAACCGCGAATGAACGCCAATGCACGCGAATCGGCAGGCATTCGCGTCCCTTCGCGGTTCTATCAACGTACTCATCTCGCTCCGCGAGATGCCACAAAACTAGTGGTCTGTTCAATTCAAGTTTACGAATGGACGGAACATCGTAACCCGAAGCGTAAGCGAGGCTGTCCCTCGCTCACGCTTCGGGTTACGATTCTGTCGCATCGAACCTCCATTAGTAACGACGATCTGGACAGACCACTAGCTGCGGCCCCGTTCAAACTCCCGCTTGGCTGCCTTCTCCGCCCCGGACGCCGCGGTATAATGGCGGTTGCGAGGCGGGCAACGGCAGCTTGAGAAAGCGGACCGACCACTTCGCCGAACGCACCGGCGGATGGACCGCCGCCGCGCTCGAAGCCGCCCGCCGCCAGGCGAACAAGTTGACTCGGCCCCAAGGCCACCTTGGCCCGACGCCGAGTGAGCGATGGGCGGTACGCGTTCCAATCACGCAAGAGGAGCGAGAGAAGTTTTTGGAGATGGTCGAGCGGCATCGATCGCAGATTCTGACGGAACGAACGCTATCATGGAATCCGCAGAACGAGAATCATCAACGTCAAGTACAACGTCAGGCCCTCCGTCGAGCCTTGCTCGACTGCGGCCTACTAACCATCACCCGGAGGTCCATTTCTCCACAACTAAAATCAAAAAAATAGGACAAGATTTCACGCGGGCCACAAAGGCAAACAGGTAACGATCTCCCCAACCCCCTCTCCAAGCCCCAAACCGCTGAACATTCGTTCGGGTTGGTCGTGATCTGACCACGCAGTTCGGTATGCTTGTGGCGATCCGGCTGAGCATAACAGGAGGGCCATCATGGCAAAAAAGACCGACAAAAAGCGGAAGGATTCGGCAATGAACACGACCTCCGAGCCCCTTTATATGGGAGGGAACCTGGACGATTGTCTTAGCGACTTGGCCCACGCTGGACTCTTTGACCGTCGTGTTCAGATTTTCTGGGCACCCAGTTATTTTGGCGAAGCATTGATTGAACGTGCGGCCTCGCTGATCTCGACAGTCCCCTTCTGCAACCAAATCAATCTCGTGTATTGCGTTGCATGGTGTGACCCAGGGCCATCGGCGGTTGCCGCTCTCGTGGACCTCGTTAGGCATCCATCATCTGAAGTTCGCAGAGCATCGTGCTATGCGATGGGCTGGTGGATGCGAGAAGCCTCTGATCGGTTGTTGTATCCACCAGAGATTATTGTGGAGATTCTCCAGGCATCCGAAAGTCGGGTGTTTTCCAGAGAGGAATGGATTGAGGCGTTTGACAGAATCGACGCTGAATGGAAGAAAGTGGATTTGCAGAAATCTCCTAATGTAGAAATTCTCGCTGGTTTGGTCAGCCGACTTGAAGACGACGACCCGGATGTGCGATTTGCTGCGATCTGGGAATTGGCTTGGTTCTCTGGTGAAAATCTTCGCCCGGACATAGCGGATGCTGTGCGGCATGCCGTTAGCGACTCTGATCCACGGGTCCACAAGATTGCCACAGCGATGTTGAAATACAATGGAAGGGGACACTTCACAAAAGAGCTAACGCAGACTGAAGTGGCACGATGGAACCATGATATCCCGTCGCCGCCTTCACGTCCGCTATGGGACAGCCTGCAATCTAAAACAGATTCCGCATTAGAAGAGAAGGAGATTAAACGAATCATTGAGGAGCCATTCGAGAGGCTGGGAGCACGTTTGAACAGCAACGATATCGCAATCCGACTTATTGCCGTGGATGCCATCAGGGCGGCGGAACGTGTCCGCCCCGAAGCGAGTCATCATCTGTTCAAAGCCTTGCGTGATCCCTGTTGGCAGGTTCGGCGGAAGGTTCAGTCGGCACTAATTGACATACTTCAAGAACGTTCAGCGGTTGTTCGACCCCAGGAAGGTGTTCATCATGGCCATAAACAGGGAAGCAGATAAATACGTTGGCGACTGCCTCTCTTCATGTGTTGTAGGAATTGGGCAGGGTTGCGGCCTGGTCATCCTCTTGGGCCTTTTGGCGATACCATTTACGTACTGGTACGTGACTTTGCCCGTGCTCTTGCTAATATTGCTGATTGCTGCAATAATCGGCGGTATGAGCAAGACGAAACAGCCAAACACAGCGAAATCAATACGTACCGCTACGCCGGTAGTAGTCGAATCCACCAAGGATATTGTTATCGTTGGCGACTCGGTATGTACGAGAACACTTGGCGTTTAAGGGATGAAATGGAGTTGGGACGGCCACTACCGACTCTTGCTTCGGCGAACACAAACCTATGACCTTTCACATAGTTTCGGAGGATGAAATATGCCACAAACCGACACACGTGCGAAATTACAGGGGCTGGTGGACCAATTTGTTGCAACAATCGGTTACAGTCAGGCACCCGATTACCATCCGCTCGTAGTTTCTTTGCCCTACTGTCCGTATGATGATCTAGAGGGCAGGCTGAGTTATCCGGATCCCAATGAACCGGGGTGCTATGTCTTCACCAGCGGCAACGGCACACCGCTATACGTCGGGAAGGCATCACGTTATCTGGGAAATCGCATCTGGTCGCACATTGGAAGAAGACCTAAATCAGGTGAAACAGAAGCCTATCCCGACGCCGAGAAATTCGTGAAGGACAATCAACCGGACATAGCGGTGTGGGCGATTGCTGTGCCGGATGCCCATTGGTGGCTTGCTCCGGCCCTCGAAGGTTTTTTAACAGAGAAACTCCGGCCGACCATTCCACGCCCCTAGAAGACGAGGACCAGCCACTGAATCGCCCACGCTGGTTTTGGATGCTCTGGCAGCGGCGTTCTTACAAAGCGGTGAATGGGAAGAGATCAGCGAGGGCTACATTGATATGCACTTCATAAGTATGGCCATGAGCCAATAGATTGGTAAGCGGTAGGTAACACTCTCGGCCGCATACACCAGTGCCGACCACAAAAATCGCTGCGTGAATGGTGCGAACGCAATCGCAACATTCTATGAAGTCGGTTATCAGCCGCTGACCTCCAAACATTGCTCTAGTTTGATTCGAGCCTCGGCGAGAACAGCAACTAATTGTCTGATCTTCAGGTCGCTCGATACGAACGGCATGTTGAAGCCCTACCGTTGGTTTGCCAGGTGGATTGCCAGCAGTTCTACGAGGGTTTCGATTTTCATTGTTCGTTCATCTGCAACCATTACCGCCGAGCAGATAGCGAGGGCAAAAACGTCGGACAGTTGTAAGCGTCTCGCGGAACACGTCTTCCTGGGCGTGATACCTTGGATTCGTCTGGCAACGAAACCCAAGGAGGTGCGGCATGGACGAAAGGGCACAAAAAGGGGACATCACTGATATTGATGAAATAGGCAAGAGAGAATAAGATGCTGCGATGCCACGAACCGCACGATCGACCGAAGGCGGAATGATTTACCATGTGTTGAACCGTGGCAACGGCCGGATGCGGATTTTTCATAAGGCGGGAGACTTCGAGGCGTTTGAGCGGGTGTTGGGCGAAGGCTTGCAGCGGTATGAGGTGGAACTGCTGACCTACTGCTTGATGGTGAACCATTCATAATGCTATTCCTTGTTTGTATCTGTTCAAGGAGTGGTGATGGCTAGCATACCTTTAGTTTGGTGAGGTGGGAAGGGGTCGGCTGGAGTCCGATACGACTATGGTCGGCTAATTGGTGGAGACGCTGCAACTCTTCGTTATCGGCCCAAAGAATCCAGCGCCCGCTTCGTCGCTCCGCGTGAATCCAGCCACGACGACGCCATGTGCTCAGAGTCGCCGAAGGGATGCCCAGCTTCTGGGCAAGCGCAGAGAGTCTCCAATGACCGGACGGCACGGCAGTCTCGTCCTTGAAGTAGCCCTCCTCGCGAAACGTGCGACAGAGTTGGCTGACGATCGGGGACGTAAACTCGCCGCCACTCGTCGAGTGGAATTGTTCTGCGTTTAATTGCCGGGCCACCGCTTCGTGCGTGTGCCCTTGTTGCTTGAGGGCGATGATCCGCGACCGAATCTCACCTGCGGATTCGAGTTGCTCGAATTTGCCCACCGCGCGACGAATCTCATGTTCGCTTTGGAAGCCGCCGGCCCAGCGAATCGAAACTGCAACGCGCTCGCTTTGGCCGATGACTTCCACCACCACCCGCTCCACCAGGGCGCGGAGTATCTTTTGGCGTTCGATCCCTGAAGTCGAATGTGTCCGCCACAGGGCGGGGATGTCAGCGGCCAGAGATTGAATCCGCGCGGTTTCATGGGGGCTCAGTCGCAACGGCTCTTGTTGCAGAAAGCGGTCAAGCGATTCTTCCGCGGCTCGCTGCTCCAGCAAGGCGGCTTCCCAACGGCGTTCCAATTCGGCCGCCACCAAGCGGTTCCTATGATCGACCGATTCGTATCGACCGCGTGCGAGTTCGCTTTGGTATCGAGCACGCTCGACCGTCTGGCGATGATGGCTCGCAAGCCGTTCGCGCTCCGCTTCGATCTGCCGTGTGGCATCGAGACTCAGTTCGATCGATGCCGGTGAAAGCGCGATGAGCAATACGCGTTCCAGCAGTTCGTGCAGCGGGCGCGCGTTGAAGGATTGGCACTGTCGATCGCCCCATTGGTTGCGCGACATGTCGCAGGTGAAGCGCGCTTTGGACTGACCCGAATAGCAAACGCTCATCCGCTTGCCGCAACGTCCGCAGATGACCCGGCCGGCCAACAACGACGTTCCTCGCGGGACGCCGCCGGCGCGGTACTTGGCGCTGTTTTCCCAGAGCCTTTGCTGGTTTTTCTCCCATTGCTCCCAAGTGATATAGGCGGGTAGCCTGTCCTTGATCAGCACGTCCCAGTCGGCACTGCTAGCCCAGCGACGGCCTCGGCCCGGCTTGCCCGGCACGACTTTCTTCGGATTCGTTTCGCGCCGCCCATAGACGTACGCCCCGGTGTAGACGGGATGATGAAGAATGCCCAGCAAAGTCGCTTGGTTGACCGGCCGCCACTGTAGCTTGCCTCGCTGCGGTCCGCGGTGGTCGCGGACACCAATGAGAATCTTGTTCTCGCGCAGGTAGTGACGCACGGCGGACATGCTGCCCAACTCGGAGAACTTGTCGAAGATCAATTGGACCACGCGGCGTGCTTGCTCGTCCGGCTCCAACTCCAGCGAGTCCGCGTTGCGGACGTAACCGATCGGCGAGTGCGAGAAGTATTCACCGCGGCGGGCCTTGTTCAGTTGGCCACACCGCAACCGCCCCTGCAATACGTGCAACTCGGCTTCGCTCATCGTTCCCTTCAGTCCCAATAACAGACGGTCGTTGTGATCGCGGGGATCGTAGACGCCGTCGGCGTCGCCAAGCAACGTGCCGAACACCGCGCATAGCTCCAGCAGTTGATGCCAGTCCCGACAAGATCTCGCGAAGCGGCTCATTTCGATCCCCAATACCATGCCGACGTGTTCCAACGATACCTCCGCCAGCAACCGCTGAAAGCCAAGCCGCCCTTCAATCGATCGCCCGCTGATTCCCAAGTCATCGTCGATCACTTCGATCCGTTGCCGTGGCCATCCCAAGGCCGCGGCGCGGTCGACGAGTTGATACTGCATCTGCGTCGACTCGATGTTCTCTTCGACTTGTTTGGTGCTCGATTGCCGCACATAAACGATCGCCAACCGCTCCGAATGGGCATTGCGTATCTTGTTGCTGAGGAACGTGATCGGCGCAGCGATGGACAGTGCCCGTGCAGGTGATTCAATCATCGGCCACCTCGCTTTCGGCCTTTGACGCTTCGAGAATCACCCTGGTCAACGCCTCGATTACCGTCTGCCGAACCGTCTGCGGCAGGCGGCTCCAGAGCTGATCCAGCTTCAGGATCGGTTGGCCGTTCTGGTCGCGCGGGGGGGGGCCGCTGCTCGTTGAGACATCGATTTCCTCCTTGAGATCGAAGTAAAGTCTGATACAATTCGGCTAGATTCAGCAAAGCCGAAATGTCTATAATAATCCCCGTGCTTTCCCTTGAACAAGACGAATAAACAGTCGCATTCTGATTATGCCGTGATGCC
>JAEWUR010000129.1 GCA_023397045.1 Planctomycetota bacterium | reverse complement strand
GACAGCGAATCGGCGCCGCCGGCGCCGTCGAAGGCGATCGAATGGACCGATCTCGCGTCGTAGACGTACTCCTCGCCGTTGAGACTCAGTCGGAACAGGTCGTCGGCGATCGTGATGGACAACGAATCGTCGCGCGACGTACCGGAAATGTGAAGTTCTTGGCCAATGAGTTGCACGGAACATCTTGCCGTCGATTCGGCGATCGATTGCAGATCGAGGTCGAGCGAGTAATGCGCAAGCTCGCCCACCGAAAGACCAAATGAGTATTGGATCCCTGCGGTAGCGGTGAATGTGATCGTCGATCCGTCGACAACGGCGTCGCCGGGCAGACTGTCCCGATACCACGTCGGCGACACGCCGTCGGGTGTTGTAAAGGTGACGGTCATCGTGCCGGAGTTGCCGGCCGTGAACGAGAACCAATCGGAATCGTCGAGCCGGCCGATGAGCCCTTCGAACGACATCGCGTCATCGATCGAGCCCAAATCCGACGCCGTCGCGGCCGTCGAGCCGAAGTCGTCGCCGGGCATGACCGATTCGATCGCCCGATCGATGTTCAATCGGCGGTAATATGCGTTCGTCGCGACGTCGAAGATGCTGTCGGCCGTAGTCAACATTGTGTTATACAGGATGGCTTCGGTCACGTCGGAAACTCCGACGAACTCGTAGGCCTCGCGCAACAACATGCTGGCGCCGGCAACCAGCGGCGCGGCCATGCTCGTGCCCGAATAGCTGGCGAAATCGTCGTTGATGCCGTTTTGGTTGCCGCGATAGTCGGGCACGGTGCTCAGTATCGCGCGTCCCGGCGCGGCGATGACGCGATCGGTGCGCTGGCTGAAATAGCTGAGACTGCCACTGCCGTCGACCGAGGCGACCGGCACGACGTAGGGACTGGCCGCCGGATAGCTCAACCCCTGGGTTTGGTACGTGGAGAATCCGTTGCCGGCGGCGACCGAGACGAAGATCCCGTCGGAAACAAGCTGCGCAAATTCGTCTTCGAGTGTCGCCCAAACCGGTGCCGATTGACCGTTGTAGGCCGTGCCCAGCGAGAGGTTGACCGTCGTGATCGGGTGCTCGAAATCGTTCCGGTGAACGTGGACCCATTGCAGGGCTTGCTCGACCCAGCCCAACAAGCCGTTTCCGGCATCGTTGAACACTCGCAGCGAAACGATGTCGGCGCCGGGCGCAATTCCGGCGGCGCGGGCGTCGGTGCTCGAAATGATTCCCGCGACGTGCGTGCCGTGCGAACCGGCCGTACCGTCGTCATACGGATCCGCGTCGTTTTCGGCGAAATCGTAGCCGCCGACCACGCGATGTCCCGCGCCGAAGCCATCGCTCAGTGCAACATGATCGTAGGCGATTCCGGTGTCGATCAGCGCGACCGTCTGGCCGTTGCCGGTGAAACCGAAATTGGTCGCGAACTGGTCGAGCCCGATCATTTTGGCTGCGTCGACCGGCGCGATCAGCGGCTCGGCGCTGACCGATTCGGCCGCCCGATCGATGGTGAAATCGTAGGACAACGCGGTTGGGACCGCCGACAGAAACCGTCGCGGCTCCATCGCTTCGATACGTAGTACGCGCGATTGCCGTCGATGCCGATGTGAAGGGACCATCGGAAACACCTCCATGTACGACTAGCCCCAGGGATCGTGAAGTTTTAGCGGTGTCCAGCGACCAACGGGAGCGGGCGGACGCCAATCAAGCTGCAACTCGTACTGGCTGGCGGCCCTGCCGCCCTGTGCGACCGTTGGGGTGGGGAGTATGCCGTTGACGCGGGATTGCGTCCAGACCAGATTTGAAAAGTCGGGTGGGGGCATCGCCCCGTGAATCATCCCGCTACGAAATCGATACGGCGGGACTACGAAAAAGGATCGAAGAAACAGGTGAACCCGCCGGCCAATCTCGGTCGAAACTGATTAGAGAGCCGATGATGTCCGTTTCATGCGTTGCCAACTGTCGCCAGGGAGGGTGAAGTTGTCCATCTTCAGCAAAATCCGAGACTTCTGTTCCAGTCATTTTTCCAAGCCTTCCGAAAGCCGCCAGCTTCACCGCGATATTCGCCAATTTAACATCCGCAAAATCGTGGAGTTGGGAATTGACGATGGTAGCCGGGCGATGACGCTCATCGAGGCGGCCTCACAGAACTCGACGTCCTCCGACGTTCATTATGTGGGCATGGACCCGTTCGAGGGGCGATCTGAATCGGATGGGCAGCCCATCCACCTGAAAGATGTTCATCAACGCCTGCGAGCGACGGGGGCCCGAGTGCAACTCGTGCCCGGCAACCCGGCGGACAGCTTGATTCGACTGGCCAACTCGCTCGGGAAGATCGATCTCCTGATCGTCCCCGAGGCCCTGGAGTCGCCCGCGAACGCCCGGATGTGGTTCTTTGTGCCGCGGATGTTGCACGACAACTCCCAGGTCTATGTCGAGCGCTGCAACTCGGAAGGCCAACGAACATTCTGCCGGAAAGCTCGCTCGGAGATCGACGACTTGGCGTCGCTTGGCTGTCACCGACGTGCCGCCTGAGTCGCAATGCCGAGACAAGATAGGAAGACCACGGCCGTTGGGCGATCGATCGCACGCCGACTTTGCCTATCAATTGTCTGAATCGCACCTTTCCAGGTTTCTGAAAAAGCGCTATACTGACCGGTACGATCGATCGTGCGTCATTGTTGCCGGCACCGAAACGGTCCGGCGCAAGTGACTCACCCCCTACCTAAGCTATTGAGAAAAATGAGCGAATCGAACCCGTCGAATCACTGGGAATCATTGGCCTCGGATCTAGGTGCCGCGCCTCCCCCGGCCGAGGAGGTACATCAACAGCCAAGCTCCACCCAGCCGACACCGCCGCCGGCTCCCAAGAAATCTGCCGGCCGATCGGCGCCGGTTGCTGCCAAACCCGCCGCTTGGGATTCACTTGCCGAGCTTTTTGGATTGTCGCCCACCCCACCGGAAGCGCCCTCGGCGTCTAAGACTGTGGTGGAAGTGTCCGTGGCCGCCGAAGTCGCGGCGACGTCGATGCCGCCCGATTCGCCCGAAGAATCGCCCAATTTTTTCGACGAACGTTTTGATTTTGAAGAGCCCTTCGATATTTTGGAATCGGGCGAGGCGTCGGCTGAAAGCCAACCCTCGGAGGGCGTCGGCGAGGAGCCTGCCGAGAAACGACCTCGAAAGCGCCGCCGTCGCCGTCGTCGGCCAAGGACAGCCGAGAAGAGCGAAGCGATACAGGCTGATGCCGAACCTGCCGACGAGGTCGAAGCGTTTGGCGAAGGAATCGGCGAGCCCGAGGCAACTTCCGAAGAGGGAGAAGCGGGCGAAGCAACGCGCGAGCGGAAATCAAGACGACGACGCCCACGCCGCGGCCGAGGCCGCCGTGATCCGGATTCCGGCGAAAATCGAAGTCGGGAACCGTCCGAACCTGCTCACGATGACGAATTGCATGATGCCGACACGCTGGCCGACGACGTTTTCGACCTTGAAGACGACGAAACGGCCGAAGGCGATGAACCCGCACGCCTCGGTTTTCGCGGCATACCGCGTTGGGACGAAGTCATCGGGATGATCATCGATAAGAACCTTGAAGTTCGGTCGAAGCGGCCCGCCAACAACCAACACCACAACCGCGGCAACCGTTCGCGCGGCGACAATCGCGGCAAAGACAGCGGACGGCGCCGATCGTAGCGCGGCCCTATTCGTTATAAACCGCACGGTCCGCGATTTTGCCGCCGAGGGAAACGCCCCTTGGCGTTTCTCGCCACCGTTTGTTTTTCACTTGGGCGATCTGTTCGCGAAACAACGAGCGCGACGGATCGCGATTCTTTGACGCATGTTCCAGCGAGAGCATGTTATTCCTTCCGCGCGCAATGTATCGCTTCTGACTCGGCGATGAAGATTCCCGAGATTTTTCCCATAACCGGGCGATAACACATCTCAGGAGGGAAACGCAACACGAAGGAGTCGACCGGCCCTTGCCACGGCGCGAACCTTGTGTTGCACACGGCCAAACCGATATCCGCCGAATCGAAACAACCCGATCGTATCCGTTCCAGCCGTGTCGAAAGAAAATGAGTCGCCCCGATGGGTTCGTTGTGAGTCGTCCCTACAGATTACCCCACTTTGAGCACAACGCCCTAGCGGGCAGAAGCGGTTGATCCTGATTGGCCAAGGGCCGCATTGAGCATACGTGTCCCCCCCCGGGCCCGGCTTTCCACGCGAAGGCCGGGCCTTTTTCGTTTGACCAGCGAAGCTGACAAACCCAGGCACGGAAAGATGGCATTACCGTGCGGTGGCTTCGGCTCGACAGAGCATTGCCGATCTCTATGGGGCTCCGCTTTTCGGTCGAGCCGAATCCGATCGTCGGCCAAAAGGTTACCCAATCCCCGAGGGATGGCCGATTTTTTGGGAACTGCGCGGACGGAATTGGCGTCATAGAGACTATGTGCCGCCAAATTGTTGTGTTTCTTGTCGTCGAGCATTAGAATGACGGCGGCGAACGCCTCTTTGTGGGGGTGCGTCTTTTCGCGTCGCTTCCTCTGGAAGCGGTCTGCTCATCAGGAACACGAGACTCTTTGTCCGGCAGAACGGCTTTGGGAGATCACCATTATGGTAAGGGTATGCCTATTCTCGTTGGCTTTTTGGATCGCCTTGGGCGGCATCGTCATTGCCCAGGAGGAACCTCGAACGGAATCGCCGTTCTCGGACGCGCCGGCCGAGGTCAATGAACAGCCGGCTGACGACGACGCCGACGAGGCAACGCCTGAGTTGCCGCAAGAGCACATTATCTATGTGCCGTTCAAGGATTTGGGCGATGTCTTCGAGCGGAAGGACTCGTCGGTGGTGCTGCCGTATGGGCAGTTCCTGAAGATGTGGGAGAAACTGATTCAATTCGGGCAGAAGCCGTCGCCCGCCCCGATCAAGCCGCCGGTCAACGGCGTGATTACGCGAGCGGATTATCGCGGCGAGGTACGGGGTGAGTTGGTCCATCTGGATGCGACGCTCGACGTCGAGGTTCTTGGTTCGCAATGGGCCCAGTTGCCGGTGCAGTTTGGCGATGCGGCGATCGGTGCGGCGAAAACGGACGACGATTCGGTCCTGTTGCGAGGCGTTGGGCCG
>JAEWUR010000368.1 GCA_023397045.1 Planctomycetota bacterium | reverse complement strand
TGGCGCCCAAGGCATGGCCGTCGGAGACGCCGGCGCGCGAGCCGGCGCGAAAATCCGTTGCGCCGCTGGTCCAGAGCGAACCGACCGTAGTTCTTGGGCCGTCGGTGTCGACGTGCGAATTTTCCGGGGAGTCGATCGACACGTTGTCGACATCGCCGTGGTCGTCGATGGACGAGATTTGGGCGGCTCTGGAGAAGAACACGCAGGCGGCGATGCCGTCGGTGGTGCCTGAGGCGGCGCCATGTGAGATGCCGGCGGCCGTTGTTCCGCCGGTGACCGTCGTGAACGCGGCGCCGGTGAAGGAAATATCGTTGCCAACCGTTGTCAAGGCCGTCACGGCTCCCGAGGTTCTGCCCGTCGCGGAAATTCCGCCGGCTCCGGCGATGCCCAAGGTTGCCGAGGTGAAGATCGAACAGCCGCAGACGCCGGCGGCAAAGGTCTCGGTTCCCGAGGTCCAGGAGAAGCGGTCGCTGAAGCCTGCCTGGCAGGTCGAGCATTTCAATTGGCCGAAGGTGTGCCGGCGATTGATCGAGCGGGCGGCCGGCGAGTTGGATAGTTTGGCCAACGCGATGTTGTCGGCTGGGCAGAAGGGCCAAAAAGTCCTGGCGATGGGGAGTTGTCATTCGGGCGAAGGCGCGACGACTCTATTGTTGTGCGCCGCGCGACGGCTTTCCGAGCGGGGCGTGAACGTCATCATCGTGGACGCCAACCTGGAACGCCCGAGCGTGGCGAAACGGCTGGGATTCGAGCCGCAAATGGGCTGGGATGAGACGTCGGATGCGGAGTCGGAATCGCTCGAGCAGGCGATCGTCGAGGCGACGGCCGACCGTGTGGCGATTCTGCCTGAGCGTGCGCCGACGGCCGAAAGCGGACGGACCGGCGGCAATCCGCTGCGGTTGGCCGGTTGTCTGGAAGTCCTCAAGGATCATTATGACATGGTGCTGATCGACGTCGGGGCATTGGAGAACGGCGGGCTGTTCAACAGTTCCTGGGGTCGGTCGGCCACGCGATGGATCGACGGGGTCGTGGTCGTTCAGAATCGCCGCCTGACGTCGGACGAAGAATTGCAGGCGGTCGAGGGCAAGCTTGCGGTGGCGGGACTTGCCGTCGAGGGCGTGGTCGAGAATTTCGTGGCCGACGAGTCGGACGCATAACTTCTCAGCAATTGACTGACGGAAACGAACGCTCGCGAGGAAGACGCATGTACGAAAGCTATTGGCAGTTGACGCAGAAGCCCTTCGAGAACGCCTCCGACCCGCGGTTTTATTATCCGGGCGAGTCGCATCAGGCGGCGTTGTTGAAACTGCGTTATGCGATCGAGAATCGCCGCGGCGCGGCGTTGCTTGCCGGTCCGTCGGGTTGCGGCAAGACGTTGCTGACGACGATGCTTCCCAGCGTTTTGGGCAAAAATGACGGGCCGGTCGTTCGGCTGGTCTATCCGCAGATGGCGGCCAACGAGTTGACGGCGTATCTGGCCGACCAGTTGGACGGCGCGACGCCGAGTTCGGAGACGCCGGGCATGCAGGCAAGCGTCGGGCGGATCGAGAAGCTTCTGGCGAGCAACAGCCAACAAGGGCGTCATGCGGTTCTGGTGATCGACGAGGCGCATCTGATTTCGAGCGTCCACACGTTCGAGGCGTTGCGATTGCTGTTGAACTTCGAGCAGGGCGGCGTGCCGGGCATGACCATTCTGCTGGTCGGCGAGCCGGCCGTGCTGCCGGTGTTGGATCGGATGCCGCAGTGGGAAGAGCGTCTTGGCGTGAAATGCCTGCTCCGGCCGTTTAGCGAGGCCGAGACGGCGGCCTATGTGGAGCTTCGGCTGCGTGCGGCCGGCGCGACGCGATCGATCATCGACCCGAACGCGATTCCCACGCTTCATGGTCTGACGCACGGCGTTCCGCGGCGGATCAATCGTCTGTGCGACCTGGCATTGCTGGTCGGATTCGCGGAGGAGCAGACGTCGCTCAGCGCCGAGCATTTCGAATCGGTCAGCCGCGAGTTGGTGACCGTGACGGCCGAGTAGGCATGTCTGAAGCCCAGTGAATTATTCACCCCATTTTCCAAGCTGCCACCGTGCGCGCGAGGGTTCGGGCGGGGGCATTTGGTATTCGCGGGGGCGCACGCCGACCATGGTTGGGCCGGGCTCATTTTCGGGATAGGGGTCGTAACGCAGCGCCCGATTCTGTTGGCATTTGGCCGAGCCGGGGTGTAGCCATTGCGGACCGCCGGTGTGGATACAGCCCGCAGTGGAAATCAGCAAGAGTGCGGCGGCGAAAAACCAGCCCGACCTGATTGCGGTCATTGTCGATCCTCTTGCTTCGCTGTCGATGGAATTGCCAATCGGTGATGGAACCGGGTGTGTCGCAACGCCGCGTCTGCCGGGCACTGGCCGAGCCAGTGGCACACGACGTTCACCTTATGGCAGATGAGGCGATGGCCCAAATGGCGGCGGATTGTATCTACCGGGGGTGATCGCTGGAAGGCGAGTTCTTTGGCGGTTGACGGAATTGATGGCGCGGTGTCGTCGTTGTGATGGCGCGCTGTGGAAGGTTGACTGTCCGGTTGCATCGATATAATTGGTTATGCGGTAGCAGGTTGTGTCGTTCGGTATTGGCACGGGAACGGAAAATGCGTCTTGCCATTGTTGGGCAAGGGCGGCATAATGACCGGCGCGTGAGCCGATCGGGCACTGAGGCCGGAGGGCGAGCGATGAAGACCTTCTCGACATTTTTGGCGTTCCTTCTCGGGACTGCCTGGGCCGTGGCAGTTGCCCAGGGGTATGAACCGGCGAAAAGCAAGCCCGGCCGATCACTGGGCGACAATCCCAACCCGGTGGTCTGGGGTGCGCCGCCAGCCCAGCCACCGCCGGCGCCGCCGAAGCCGCCGGAGGTTGTGCGGCGCGACGGTCCGCATCATGGCAGTTCGTGTGGCCATCGACGGCGTTGGTGCGACGATTCGTATTACGGTTCTTCGTGTTATTACACGTACAGCTATCCGGCATGGTACTACTATCCGCCGTACTATGCGTCGACGCAGGGGCTTTTTGGGCCGTCGGCCGTCCAGCCGTGGTTCAATGCGGGCGATGTCATGCCGGCGGCTCCCGATGTGGGAATTGATGAGCCGGTGATGCCTCGACGGAACGCCGTCGAACGTGCGACGAACGC
>JAEWUR010000084.1 GCA_023397045.1 Planctomycetota bacterium | reverse complement strand
CGAAACGCTCCCGAGCCACTACATTTGGAACGGCGCCTATTGTCCCAACTTCCCCGTGGCCAGCACGGAAATTCCGTTGAACACCATGGAAAGCGACAACGGCTTGCCGGAGAATTGGTGGCGAGTCAGCGGCTACAAAAGCCTTCACCCCGGCGGCGCCAATTTCCTGATTGCCGACGGCAGCGTGGTATTCCTTGCCGAATCGATCGACTACCGGCTGTACAATGATCTTGGATCGCGCGCGGGAGGCGAACCGGCGCAACTGCCATGAATAATTCGATGTTCCAAAACGCAACATCTGTTGCCTTGCTCGCCCTGCTCGTTCTGGTCGGCTGCGGACACAGAGGTCCCGAGATCGTGCCGGTCCAGGGAACCATCACCTTCGGCGGCGGCTCGTGGCCGAAGCCGGGCCGTCTGTATCTCACCGTCGAGTCGTCGGTCCAGGGGTTGCCATCACGTCCGGCCACCGCAACGTTTGACGCCGCGGGCAACCTGACGGTCACCACATTCAGGCCTGGCGACGGACTGATTCCCGGCAAGTACAGAATTGCCGTCGAATGTTGGGAAAAGCCTCCGGAGATGGGCTCATCGACTCCCCCGAAGAGCTTTGTGCCAGCTCGCTATTTGTCTTCTGCCTCCAGCGGATTGACCATCCAGGTTGAGCCCGGCCAGCGGAAAGTTACATTGTCGCTTGATGTGCAAAAGCAGTAGGCCCGAGCGGCTGCACGTTGGTGCCCGGCCCGACACTTTTTGCGTCGGGCTTCATGAACTCGTGCTCTTCCACACGGGCTTACGTTCGGACTAATCAGTCTCGGTTGCTCCGTGGCGGCGGCTGGTGTTGTGGCGACCGTCCCGTGCCGATGGGCGGGCTGGATTTCAAAGCCGTTAGTGGCTCTGCAACATCGATGCCATGTTGAAAGCCTGCACTTGGAGCGGCGATTGCTGCCTGCTCGATCGCATGCGTACAGCCATCGATACTCCGGAGAATCAGGCGTCCATTCAACAGCGTCCATTCAACAGTGGCTTGACAACCAGTTTTCCAGCGGACATACTGTAGTCACCTACGAAGCCCTGCACCTTCCCGCCTTGTTCTATCTCGCGACCGGCGAGCAGCGATATCTGCAAGCCTCGCGCAACGCCTTCCGATGGTTGGACCAACATCACATGCAGCCGCACGGCGTCGCCCCGGGCATGGAACATCTGACGGGCGTTGCCGCGTTGCGTGGAACCGAAACACGCGACATCGCGGCCTAGATGTTTCTTCGGCCCGCCTTTATGAAGTCACCGACGAGCAGGCATGGGGTGACCGGATCGAGCGGGCATTTTTCAACGCCGCTCCGGCCGCCGTGGCTCACGGATGGCAAAACCTGCGCTATTGATCCTAAAGGAGATTCACCATGCGACACCGAGGCTTGCTGGCAGTACTGACCGGACTTTGCTGTTGTCTCGGCCTGGCAATGACGATGTCGGTCAAGGCCGACTCGTCGGACACGACTCCGACGAATGACGAGTCAAAGGCGGCGGTTGAATCGCTGCTTCAGGAGACGCCCGAGCAGCGGGATGCTCGGATGGCATGGTGGCGCGACGCCAAGTTCGGGATGTTCATTCATTGGGGACCGGCCAGCGTCTCGGGCAAGGAGATCAGTTGGTCGCGCATCGGGCATCCGTTCGAGTATGGCGGCGACGAGCAGTCGCAACCGCCCGAGGTTTACGACAATCTTTATAAACAATTCAATCCGGTCGATTTCAACGCGGACCAGTGGATGCAGATTGCGAAAAACGCCGGCATGCGGTATGTCGTTTTCGTGACGAAGCACCACGACGGGTTTTCGATGTGGCCGACGCAGCTTCGGCCGGACTATAGCATCGCCGCAACGCCGTTTCATCGCGATATCTGTAAAGAGATCGCCGACGCGGCCCATCAACACGGGCTCAAGCTTGGCTGGTACTATTCGACGCGTGACTGGACGCATCCCGACTATCTGAAGGACGGCAACGGCAAGTATAACGACTTCTATCACGGACAAATCGACGAATTGCTTTCCAACTATGGACGCGTCGACGTGCTCTGGTTCGATCACGTCTGCGGTAATTGGGCCGATTACCGTTTTGAGGACCTCTTCGGCATGGTCCACGCATTGCAGCCGGGGATCGTCGTCAATAATCGGGCGGGGGCATTTTTTCAACCGACGAAGGATCGCCCGACCGAGGAAATCGCCCGGCTTGTGCGCGGCGATTTCGACACGCCCGAGCAGGAGATCGGCAGGTTTCAGACCGGCCGCGCCTGGGAATCGTGCGTCACGATGACCGAATGCAAGGACGGCGGCGGATGGTCCTATCGGCCCGACGGACGCACGCGCACCTTCGAGGAATGCGTTCGCATGTTGGTTCAAACCGCTACCGGCGACGGTAATTTGTTGCTGAACGTCGGACCCCTGCCCAACGGCACGATCGATCCGGAACAGGTCAAGACGCTCGACCGAATGGGCCAATGGCTGGAGAAATACGGCGAGAGCATCTACGGCACGCGCGGCGGTCCGCTGGAAAACGGCGATTGGGGTGGCACAACGCAGAAGGGCGACACGATCTATCTGCACGTCTTGCATTGGCCCGAGGGCAGACTAATATTACCGCCAATTCCGCAGAAGATTGTCGAAACCAACGTCCTCACCGGCGGCACGGCCACTGTTGTGCAGAACGATCAGTCGCTCGAGATTGATGTTCCGAAGGCCGATCGCGATGCCTTGGACACGATCATCGCACTAAAAGATGCGGTAACACTCGACGTTGCATCGCCGACCGACTACCAGGTTTTTCAACGCCAGACATGCAAGGCCGGTAACGTACAAATTGCCGGCAGCTACCGTGGCGAAGGCGACCTTCGATTTCGCATTACGGGCGAGTCGCTCGATGGCTGTTTGCCGGGCGATTGGCAGCCGCTGCACGTCGACGACCAGTCCCACGCTTTCGACACCACAATCGCCGTGCCGGCCGGCGGTTGGTATCGGCTTGATCTTCAGGCTGTTCACGATGGCAAGACGGTCGCCAACTCCTCGATTGCGCATGTCGGCGTCGGTGAGGTGTTTGTCATTGCAGGCCAATCGAACTCGGCCAACTGTGGAGAAGAACGGCAGCAGCCTGCGACCGATCGCGTTGTATCATTCGATGGCGGACGATGGGCGATTGCGAACGATCCGCAACCGGGCGCCGACGGCGACCGCGGCAGCTTCATCCCGGCGTTCGGCGATGCGATGGAAAAGGCGTATCATGTGCCGATTGGCGTCGCGTGCGTTGGCGTCGGCGGCACGAGCGTGCGGGAGTGGCTGCCGAAAGGAGACCCGGTTGCGGCGGAGCCCACAACCGGCGCGCACGTTGTCGCGACAGGTCCCGGCACTTGGGCATGCACCGG
>JAEWUR010000043.1 GCA_023397045.1 Planctomycetota bacterium | reverse complement strand
CGCTCCTTGAGCATGGCCGTAACGCGGTCGAGCTGTTTGACGGCCTTTGGTCCGCAGTTCTTCACGATAAACGGCAGCGGCTTCACGCTGCTCTCGCCGAAGTCGAGCGCCCCTTGCGGCATCGGATGAAACTCCCAGGGATGGAGGTAGAAGCACACGACGGGCCGCTTTCCTTGAGCCTCGACGTACTCGATGAAGCTGTCGGCCTTCTCGATCAGCGCTTCGGCCGATTGCGTCCGGTAGATGGGCCATTGGTCCCGGTCGCGCTGATACGGATCGTTGCTTTCCATACTCAAATCGCAGAAGTTGGGAATCTCGACGATCTTCATTCGGCCGGGCTTCGTCCAGTCCTTGGATGACGGGTGATACGGCACGAACGGCGTGCGGAAGAAATAGAGCGGGAACGAGGCATCGGCCACGTAGCCCAGCTTCTCCAGTACGTTCAACACGGTCGTGCTGCCCCAGAGGCGTGGACAACGGAAACTGACCGGTCGCACGCCGCTGAGCTTGCGCACGATCCGCGTGGCCTCGCGCAGTCGGCCTTCGATCTCCGACGGCAGGATGGGCCAGTTGTTGGGCAACGGGAAAATCGGGTCGCCGAGGGTCTCGTGATAGAGGCCATGACAACCCGTCTCGTGTCCGGCGTCGCGCACTCGCCGAACCATCTCCGCGTTGTTCTCGGCCGCGTGGCCCGTCCAGAAAAACGTCGCGGAGATCTCGTGTTTTTCGAGGAGATTCAACAGATGAGGCGTGCCGTGTTCAACGCCTTCGTAGAACGGCGTGAACGAGCCGATATCGGTTTCCATGTCGAAGCCGAACAGCACGTCAAAACGATCGTTCTTGCCGTCGGCGCGACTTGCTTGTGGTCTTTTTTTACCCATCGTGGATCAGCCTTCGCAGAATAGAGTGTCCATTTTCGCACTGAACGGCACGGGCCCCTTGTCGGTGATCTCATAGCCCGTTTCGATCCGTGCGCCGTTGAATTCGGGATGCCCGAAGAAGCTGACGTCCACGCAGACGGTCATGCCGGGCTTGAGGACGTCGCGGCTTTGTGGACCGAAGAACGGAGACTCGGCCTCGTGCAAACCGATCGTGTGAACGAATGGGCAGACCAGATACTTCGACAGGCCGTGTTTGGCGAAATACGCCCTCGCCGGGGCATCGATCTCCGTGCCGACCTTACCGGGCTGCAACTGCTCCTTCGTGAGCCGGAACGCATCGGTGAGATACTTGAAACATTCGCGTTGTCGCGGCGTGTATTCGCCGGTCACCGGCAGGGCATTGCCCACGACGCCGGCGTAGCCTTGGACCTTCGGCGCAATGCCGATCATCACCAGTTCGCCGTCGACGAGTTTTTTCGACGAGGCCGTGGGCACAACCACGTTTGATCGGACGCCGCTGCCGACGATGGCGCTGAAACCGAATCCGCTGGCCCCTCGACTCCGCGCGGCGTACTCGCCGGCGGCCGCCACTTGAATTTCCGACGCGCCGGCCTTGATTTCGGCCTTCATCGCGTCATAGGCGACGTCGGCCAATGCGAATGCGGCCCGAATATGATTGCGCTCCCACTCCGACTTATCGTACCGCAGTTGGACATAATCCGACGTGATGTCGACCAGGGTCACGCCCGCGAAGCCATCGACAATCTGCCGGTAGCACTCGGCGGGCATGCGGCCGGCGCCGACCAGCCCGATGCGCCGCACGGCGCCCAATTCACCGTTCAGTTCGGCGAACAGTTTTGGGAAATCGATGATCGTGGCGTTTGGATATTCCTCGTCGGGGACCATGAAGACGGGAAAGTTGCGAGTTTCGGTGATTGCGCTGTCGAGTTTGGCGAACGGCTCGCTTTCCGGCCCGCCGAGAAGGCGAGGGGCGCCGGAGCGAGGGATCAAGACCGCGCCGCTCTCGAACTGAGGGCACCAGCCGGTCAGATACCAGCCGTTGCCGATGTTGAACTCGTCGTAATAGACCAGCGCGGCATCCAGGTCGTTCGCCTTGAGCAGGTCTTTCACCCGCGCGATTCGGATTTCACTCTCTGTCTTATCGAGATAGGGCATGAAACTGCTCTCCGTGGAAAAAATTATTGGGTAGCTGTTCGTGATCCGGTGATTCGGGATGTTCTGCGGTACACTCGCGGCGTCACGCCGATTTCGCGGCGAAAGGCTCGGACGAAATACTCGAATGCGGCAAAACCCGTGCATTTCGCGATCTGCTCGATGCTCATGTCCGTTTGGAGCAACAGCGTCTTGGCCCGCTCGACCTGCACCCGCATCAATTCCTCTTTAGGCGTTCGCCGCAGGACCTGTTGAAACCGTTGCTGCAAGGCACGGCGGGAAAGCCCCACGGAATCGGAGACTTCCTGTACCCGAAGGCCGCGACAGGCATGTTCGCGAATCAATCGAATCGCCTGCGCTACGTCGGGGTCATCAACCGCCATCGTGTCGGTTGACTCGCGCGTCACGACCTGACCGGGCTCGACCTGAATCGTCTTTCGCGGCGGTGGAGTGCCTGCCATCATTCGATCCAACAATGCGGCCGCCTGATAGCCCACCTGCGTGCTGTGCAGGTCGATGCTCGATAATCGCGGGAAACTGACGCTGCATAGGACCGGATCGTTGTCGACCCCCAACACCGCCACCTGCGAGGGCACGGCAATGCCGGACCGACGACAGGCGTTCGTAACCTGAACGGCATAGAGGTCCGACGCACAAAAGACGCCGCACGGCTTCGGCAGCGAATCGAGCCAGTGGACAAGATCGGCCTCGGCGATGCGTTTCCGGACCTTGCGCGGCGCGTGGAGCTCCGCGTAGGTGCATCGCAACCCACATCGAGTGAACGCTTGCTGGAACGCTTCACGTCGGGTGTCGATCCACCACGCCCAGTCGCTGGCGAAGAAGGCCAGATTCCGTAATCCCCGGTCGAGAAAATGGTCGACGGCCAGCTTGCCGATCGTCTCTTCGTTGGGGCACACCTGCGGCGGGCTCAGGGCGAAGTCGGCAAACAGTTCGACGACCGGCAGGCCCGTGGCCAACAGCCTCTTCAGATCGGCTTTGCGAACGGAGCGTGCCATGATGCCGTCGCCTTGCCAGCCTTTCAGCGACGGCGGAAGCGGATCGTACAGCCCGCGGTCCTCGTGATAGATGGACCAAGGGCCATGTTCCGCGGCATATCGGCCGATACCCTCGATCAGCTCCCGGCCATAGACGCTGCTCGTCTCGATCAGCAACATCACTTGCGGCGATCGCAGCGGTCGGGACATGAAGGCCTCGGTTTCAGGAAGGTCGGCCGATTCGTTCGTGCAACGCGTTGACGCTCAGGCCGGCGGATTGGGGCGGGACCTGTGCGGCGCCGGTGCTCCTATTGACGTTCGCACATTCAATGAACCCAGGCCGACCAACGGGAGGCCGGAAATGGGGCCAAATAGGTTGACTGGCTGGTTCATTATCAAAGCAAACATCAATAACTCCTTTTATACCCGTGGCGAACACCCCGTGTCCAGTTCCGGATGCGCAAAAGTGCCATATTTATGCGCGTTATGGCCCGTTTCGCACGGCGTCGGATGACGAAAACCACGGACGGATCGACGCCCTCGAGAAATCCGGCTACGTGCCACTCCCTGCCCGGCACTTCCGGACGATCTGGCAGGTCAGCATGCGGCGAAGCGTGGCGAATTTTCCCTCGGCCAGCGCGGCTCGCATGCGCGGTTCGAGTTCGTCCATGCCGGCAACGGATTGGCCGGTCGCTCGAAGTCGCCCGAACGCCGCGAGCGCTTGTTCGGCGTCGTCTTTCAACTGCCGAACAATCTCGTCGAGCGGTGTGGCCGTGAACCCGACGATTTCCGTTTGCGGCGTCACAGTGAAGCTTCGCAACTCGTAGGCCCCAAGCGTAAGCTGCCACGCGACGGGCGCATCGATCGATTCGTTCGTGGCCAAATCGGTCGCCTTGCCGGCGCCATTGGCCAATCGCAGATCGACCTGAACGGGATAGTAATCGCGGTTGACGGCGTAGATATAGCGTCGACCATCCTGCACGAGCGTACGCACCGCGACGGGGTCGGTGCTTGTGCCGACCGTGTCGAACTTCCGCCTGGGCAGCGCGCGGTACGCCTGGGCGAACTGCCGGAGTTGTTCGCTATGCGCCTTGTCGAGGAACAGCCCGCCGCGCGTGATGCGACAGGCGTCGAGGTCGGCCAGCGCGGCGGCGTAGGGTTCGAGAAAATGCACGCCGCCCTGGAAGCCCGGCGTGATCCGCGACTGGCTATCCCACCAGAAGCCATCCTTGGGGTATTCCGAGTTTTGCCGAAAGACGCCTTCCGCCGGGCGGCCGTCCATGAGCGACATCGTCGCGAGGTTGGGGTCGTTCACCTCCGGCCAGAACGATTTGGTTTGGCCCCATTCCTCCACCCAACAGTTGAAGAGAAACGCGCCGGGGCGATCGAGTTTTTGGTAGGCGTCGATCGAATCCTGTTCGAGAAAATCGGCGTCGCGATAGATCGATTCGATCGTCGGCCAATGTCCGCCGCGATCGCGCGAGTTGCCCATGCCGCGATCGATCTCCAAGCCCGGCTCGTCACGGTAGAGGTCCACGTCGATTCCGGCTTCGCGGTAGAGTTCGACCATTGACTTGCGTGCGCCGAACTGCAAGGCGTCCATG
>JAEWUR010000001.1 GCA_023397045.1 Planctomycetota bacterium | reverse complement strand
GGCGTCGATCTGCCGCTGCGCATCTTCGGTCATTCGCCGCAACAGCGACCGCTCGAAATCGTCACCGCTGGGCGGCGCGGGGTGTTGCGCATCCCAAACCGACATCTCGGCCACCGACAGCGGCTTGTAATCTTCGGCGACGATCGGTTCTTCCAAGCCGAGCTTCAGATGTTTGTTGAACCAATGGTACATCACCGCGCGGCTTACATAGTTGTAGTTGTGCGGGAATTGCAGCAGCGGCTTGGCCATGACCAGGTCTTCGACGACGTAGAGCGAGTAGAGTTTCTTGAGCTCGGGCAGGCCTTTCGTGGCGATGTCTTTCGTCCAATCGTCGGCGGCCACCATGCCGAGCGGCCTCGGTGCGCACAGTGCGGCCAGTTCCACATTGCCGGAGCCGACGCGCAGATAGCAGGCGTTTTCGCACGTGCAGCCGCCTTGCATCGCGGTCGAGACCATCACGGCCGGAAACAGTACGGCCGGACGTGGGTCGATAGCCCCAAGGATGAACGTTTGCGTGCCGCCGCCGCTCGCGCCCGTGACGCCGATGCGCGCCGGATCGACCTCCGGCAGACTGCACAGGAAATCGAGCGCCCGGATCGAATCGTAGGTTTGCAGGCCGAAGATCGTTTGCAGCCGGGCTTCGGCCTCGGGGCTGAAGAAACCCCATTGTTTCGGATCGTTCATCCCGGGCCGCTCGCCGGCGCGATGGGCTAACTGCTTGCTATCGGCATAGCCGACCATGTCGTAATGGAACACGACGCAGCCCATCCTCGCCAGTTGCACGCACCGAGCCTGCAACGGATGGCGACCGCTGATCTCGAATCGTTCGGCCCCATCGACGATCTGCTGGCGGATCTCCTTCGCGCCCGCGTCGACAAACCGTCCCTCGGGCCAGTGGCCGTGCGGGCAAAGGACGCCGGGCAACTTGCCGGAGCGACCCTTCGGCCGATACAGATTGCCCGTCACGAAAAAGCCGGGATAACTCTCGAAGTAAACCTTCTCGACGGTGTACTCGCCGCGATCGACCAGCCCGTGAACGACGGGCGCGAGCGGCCTCTTCTCAGGCATCGGCCAAAGACCCGCGGCAAGCAGGACCTGCCGTCGCAGACGGTCGGCCCGCTGCTGCCATGCCTCAAGACTCGATGGCGGCGTGAACGGGAAATATCCGTGCAGGTCGACCAACGGTCCCAGGCGTTGATCGTTTGGCAGTTGTCCCGACGGGAGGACTCGCGGCGCGTCGGCCGCGAAAGTCGAAACGGTCGATAAGACGGAGATGATGCCGATCAGGACCGAGCAAGTGTTTCGCGACATGATGGTGCCTAGGATTGTGTTTGCCAGAGATACTTTTTTTCGGCGCAGAAACTCATGGGCCGATCGGCGGTTCCAGATACAACCCGATGTCGGACAACGCGGGCGCCACCGGACTCTTGGTCACGCGCACGCGGACCTTCGAGGTCGTCGTACTTGGGATGCGCCACAGTCGGCAGGCTCCGATCGACTCGGCCTTTGCGACTTCTTTCCAATCGCCCTCGCCATTCTTGGCCGTCGGATCCCAGACATCGACCGCCGCGCCCTCGATGCGCTGCCCCAGGCGAACATCCTCGCGCAGGCGAATGAGATTGAACGTTTTTTCGCCGGCAAGCGTCAGTTCGACCGACGCTGCGTGGCTGGTCCAATGATCGTTGGTGATCCACGCGCTCCACGGGTCGGCGTCGAGCAATTTTTGCGGGCCGTAATTCGCCGCGTCATCGCCGCGAACCTCCGAGGCCGTTGCCGATGCCTCCTGGGCGAAGTTTTCCGCGAATGTCTGACGCAGATGGTCGCCAAAGGCCTTCAGCGACGCCACGTCGTTCTCGTCGGCCAATCCGAGCCGATTCGGCGGAACGTTCAGATTCATGCCTTGCCCCAAGCCGACCGAATCGAGGTAGATCGACATCAGATTGGCGAGGTCGCGCACCTTCGAGTTTTCTTCTTCATGCCAAAACCAACCGGGTCGAATCGAGACGTCGACTTCGGCCGGCAGCCAGTAGCGCCCGTCGCGATGGCCATGCTCTCCTTCGGCATAATTCACGAAACCCCAAGCGTCGAAACGCGAAAGCGGCGACCCGGTGGCCGTCGGCGTAAATCCTCGGACATGCGGCGTGTAGGTCGTCCAGCATGGATCCTTGGCATGGCCCGACTCGTTGCCAATCCAACGAATATCCGGACCAACGTCAGAGTAAATGATGGCGTCGGGTTGGTAACGCCGCACCATGTCCCAAATCTCGTCCCAGCCGTAATAGGTCGCGGCGTGAATCTTCCGTTCGCCACCGGCGCCGCCGTAATGGCCGTCTCCGCCGTTGGCGCCGTCGAACCAAACCTCGAACAACGGACCGTAATTGGTCAGCAACTCCTTGATCTGTCCGTGATAGACGTCGACATAGCCGGGCCGGCCGTATTCCGGATTGTTGCGGTCCCAAGGTGAGACATACACCCCGAATTTCATGTCAGCCCGTTTGCATGCGTCGGCCATCTCGCGAACGATGTCGCCCTTTCCGTCCTTATACGGGCTGGCACTGATGTTGTGCGGCGTTGTCTTGGTGGGCCAGAGACAGAACCCGTCGTGATGCTTGCAGGTGAGTATGATGCC
>JAEWUR010000654.1 GCA_023397045.1 Planctomycetota bacterium | reverse complement strand
TCTTCGCGGAACACGCCGACTGCCCCGAATGGGAATTGGGCGAAAGCCGGATCTCGAAACTCTGGATTGCCCGGCTGAAGAACAAGGAAACGGTTTTCAATTGGGATCGCGGGATGGACACCCCCGCCGCCTCGGCCAAGACGCAGGCGGTGGTCGATTTTCTGGCCGCGAACCTGGCAAAACGCATCTACGGATGAAGGAGAAATGAACATGCAAACGCAAGTAGCCAATGCCATTCGCCGGGCGGCCGCCACGATGCAGAAGGCAGTCGATGCCGGCCGACGTTCGACCAAAATCGACGCCAACGATCTGATCGACATCCTTTTGGCGATCGCGGAGGAGATCGATCCGCCCGACGCCCAATTGGTTGATACGCAATTTGCCTGCCCTGGATGTGGCGAACGACGCCAGGACCGGCTCGTTTGGCAAGACGACGAAACCGTCCTATGCAGCGAATGTGGAATGAACTTTGTAGTGTAACAAACCCCGTTTCTATTTTCCCAAGGAGAACGATGATGAAGAAGAACGAAGTCAAAATCGGCGGCGTCTATGTCGCCAAGGTGACCAACAAGTTGGTCCAAGTCCGCATCGACGCCGTGAGCAAGTACGGCGGATGGGATGCTACGAATTTGCTTACGGCCAAAGCCATACGGGTGAGGTCGGCCACGAGGTTGCGATCGGTCGTTGACGCCAACACGGTCGTGGAAAGCGGTAAGAGCGTCAAGAACACCAAGACCGCTTCGAAGGCCGGGGCCACACCACGATCGACGCCATCTCTTGCGGGTGACTCCACAACCCGCGACCAATTGGCATGTGCGAACTGTGGCGCAACGGAACGGGACGAAGACGGCGACTGCGTGAAATGCCGCGAGCCCAAAGCCGACGGCACCAAACCGGCGATCCCTAGCAAGACGCCACAACGAAAACGCCTCAGTGGCCTGGACGCGGCCGCAAAGGTTCTCGAAGACACGGGTGTGGCGATGAACGTCAAGGAGATCGTCGAGGTGGCCTTCGCCAAGGGCTATTGGAAGCCCGCCGGTCGGACACCCTCGGCCACGCTGGCTGCCGCGTTGATCCGCGAGATCGCTAAGAAGGACGACCAATCGCGTTTTCAGAAGTCTGAAAGGGGCAAGTTCCTGTTGAACCGATAGCAGCATCCGCAGACGTCCTTTTCTCCCTATCCCGGCCGCTCAAACGGCGCGGGATTCCTTTCTCATTCGTGGCCGATGCACCAAATGCGTGTGACTGATCAGGGCATCCATCTTGCTGATCCGCTGTCCAATCCAGGCGATTACGGGAACGGCCATGCTATTGCCCAACGCTTGATATCGCCGTGTGTCGCTAGCCGGCTCGCCCTGAAATGAGACCAGCGTATAGTCGTCCGGAAACCCCTGGAGTCGTTCATACTCACGAGGGGTGAACCGTCGAACCATCGTTTGCCGACCAGACGGCGAACGAATGACGACGCAAGGCCTGCCATCGGAGGTGGCCCCGGCGTTCGCGCCCGTCAAAGCCGGAACGATAATCGATGGTTGGCCGCGTCCTGCTCGGCTGATTCGCGGCTGAAACACATAGGCAACGCCGGCCGGTGAGCCGGCGGTACAGGTGGGCGCCGGTTCTCCATCTTCGCCCAGCCCCATGCCAGGCCGATCTCGGCGCGTGTTGCGAAGGTCCAAAGGATATGCAACTACCGACCGATAGTCGCAATTGCTTGTTCCGCCGCCTCGCAGAGTGCCGACCGCAGCATGTCCGGCAGCTTTCGATTTCGCTCGTCGGCCCGCTTGAGAATGTCCATACAAACACGAGGCGTCAAAAAGTACCGCTGCGGCAGGTCGCCAGTCTCCAAGATTGCTGTTAGGGGAACGGTAACCGACGAGGAACAGCCTTCTACGACGTTGAGGGACACCGAATTGGACGGCATTGAGTGTCCGGTAGGCCCACCCATACCCGCATTTCTCCACCTGCCCGAGGAAGGCACCAAAATCCCGTCCGCCCGCTGACGACAACAAACCGGGGACGTTTTCAAAGACGAACCACCGAGGCCGAACTTTTTGGACAACGCCAAGGGCGACGATGGCCAGGTTGCCACGAGCGTCATCCATTCCACGTCGTTTTCCGGCCAGTGAAAACGACTGGCAGGGGCTTCCGAAGACCATAAGGTCAACTGGTTCGGTGTGAGCGATCTCATCCCAATCCACTTTCGTGATGTCACCCAGGTTCCGCGTGTCAGGATGCCGGGCGGCCAATACGGTGCTGGCAAACGGATCGACCTCGGCGCACCATCGCCAGTCCACCCGGCCATAGCCTGCTCCGGTGCTCCGATGCCGCTGAAAAGTGTTCCGCCTCTCATTGCCAGCTCCCTGGGAGGTGGATATGATTCTGCTGATAACTGTGAAGCAAATCATCGAGGTGACAAGGCGAAACGGATATGCCCGATATTCTCATTCGTGGTTTGAGTGTGCAAACGATTAATCGACTGAAAGCTCGGGCGGAGCGAAACAACCGATCGCTGCAGAGCGAGACTAAGATGTTGCTTGAGCGGGCTGCGAGGTATGACGCTGACCAAATCGCAGATCTCTTTCGGAAATGGGACGAGCGGTTTGCGGGACGTAGACTGTCCAGCAGCACCAGAATGGTCCGCGAGGATCGTGATCGATGAAACGACCGGTGATTGCATTGACACATGTGTTTGTTGTCGGACCATGCTGTTTGACTGGGCTGCACACGGTGATGATCGCATAATCACGTTTCTCTGGCCCTAGACTTTTAAAGTGTTGCCTTGGTGCGTCGTGGAAATGTGGTTTGCTTTTCCGATAGGTTCCATGAACGTCACCGGCTTCCCCATCGCCTGGGCGGCGGCGATCTCGGCTTGCACACCAACGCTTTCCTGCCAACCCGGGATTTTCAGGACGATGACTTCGTCGCAGAACTCCAAATATTTCAGATCGAGCCGTTGCCAGAATTCCCAATTCAGCGGAAGGCCGTAACGGCTGATTCCATACGAGTGCGAAATAGGTGAAAACACCGTCCGGCCGGCGCGGATTAACTCGGCCGCCGCCCGGCAAACGGCTTCATGCCGCCGCTGCCGTACTTCCAAGTCAGGATGCGAGAAGGGGGCCGCAAGGTAGCAAATGCCATGATTCATGATGATCCCATCCTTTGGTGACGCAACGGTGGCTTGCCTTATGACATTGGGTGGTGTATACTATGTGTATACGCCCGAGAGGAGATTGATATGACCAAAACACTGATCCGACACGGCAACAGCTTGGCTCTTGTCATTGACAAGCCGATTCTGGAACTTCTGGATATCTCCGCCGACACGCCGTTGGAAGTGACGACCAATGGCGATTCGCTGATGATTTCGCCTGTCCGTGACAAGTCGCGGCAGAAGAAACTGCGGAGTTCCCTGGACAAGATCAACCGAAAGTTCGGCGACGACCTGCAGCGTCTGGCGAAGTAGATGATGGACTTTCTTGGCGTCGAAGACAATTTGGAGCTTCATGCCGATCAGGTTGCGTTGTATGGCGGTCAACATGGTGTCCGCGATCTCGGCCTGCTCGAATCGGCCGTCGCTCAACCCCAGGCGATGTTTGGCGGCAACTATTTGCACCAAGATATCTTCGAGATGGCGGCCGCCTATTTGTTCCACCTGGTTCAGAACCATCCGTTCCTCGATGGCAACAAACGAACTGGGGCGGTGGCGGCCTTGGTGTTTCTCGATTTCAACGGTGTCGAAATCGATGCCCCGAAAGGTAGCTTGTATGATTTGACCATCGCCGTGGCTACAGGTCAGGCAGACAAAAATCAGATTGCCGAGTATTTTTGCTCGCATGCTCATTAGGCCGCCTCCTGATAATTCGAGCGTTCCGGTTTCCTTCCGGTGAATTTTTCGAATCGCTCGACGATCACGTCACAATACAGCGGATCCAACTCCATCAAGAACGCTTTTCGATTGGTTTGCTCGGCGGCGATCAACGTACTGCCGCTGCCGCCGAAGAGGTCGAGTACGTTCTCTCCGGGCAGTGATGAGTACTGCATCGCTCGGACGGCCAGCTCCACGGGCTTTTCTGTCAAATGCACCATCTTGCTGGGATTGATCTTCTTGACGTGCCAAAGGTCCGTCGCATTGTTCGGCCCGAAGAATTGATGGGCGGCTCCTTCACGCCATCCATAGAAACACCACTCATGAGCGCCCATATAGTCCTTTCTGGAAAGAACTGGGTGCTCCTTATCCCAAATAATCGCTTGTGAGAAGTACAACTCGTGGGCCTTCAGCACGGGAGGATAGTTTCCGCAGTTGCTGTATCCGCCCCAAATATAAAATCCTCGGCCGGGGTCCAACGCCCTTGCAATGTTTCCAAACCACGCGTTCAGCAATCGATCGAACTCTTCATCCGAGACGAAGTCGTTCTCCAATGGACGGTCTTTCGCTCGCAGCTTCTTCGACGATTCTCCATTTTGATGCGCGGCGCTGGGCTGCCGTTCATACGATGTGAACGAACTGTTGCCGGCGGCGATCGCGGCCTTGCTCCGCGGTTCCACCTTCACGTTGTACGGTGGATCGGTATTGCAGAGTTGAATCGTTTGGCCGTCCAATAGGCGGTCGACGTGCTCGGGATTGGCACTATCGCCGCAGAGAAGCCGGTGGTTGCCGAGGATCCACAAATCGCCCGGTTTCGTGATCGCCTCGTCCGGTGGCTCGGGAACCTCATTCGGATCGGTCAGCCCGTCCTTCGGCGTCGTATCGAGCATTTTCGCCCATTCGTTCTTAACATCCCCGAGCAACTCGGGGTCGACATCCATGGCCAAGAGTTCCGCCAATTCAATCGGCAGTATTTCATAGTTCCAGGTGGCGATGTCGGCCAGACGATTGTCAGCGATGCGATATGCCTTGATCTGCGTGGGTGTCAAATCCGTGGCCACATGGACAGGCACTTCGGTCAGCCCGAGCTTCAGGGACGCCTTGTACCGCGTATGCCCGCAAATGATCACGCCTTCAGGCGTGACGACGATCGGCTGTCGAAAACCAAACTCCTTGATCGCCCGAGCCAACGGCTCGACCGCTGCATCGTTATTCCGTGGATTGTGATCATACTATTTGAGCCGTTCAATTGGCCACATCTCAGTTTTCATCGTTGCATCCATTTGCAGAAAAAATGGCGGAGCAGATGGAATTGGCATTCCGTCTGTTCCGCCAATGTGCCTTCGTCCAGGATCACGTCTCCAAAGTACAGTGCCTGTCGTTCCGGTCCGCAAGAACGTCGTCGGACATTAGGCACGGTCGCTGCAGAAGTTGGTCCCGAATATCCTTCATCAGCATTCGCGTGTCGGTGGCGATCAGGGCGACCGACTCGATGGCCCGGCTGTTGCCGGCGATCACGCGGTTGTTGTCCTTCAACACCCGCAGAAGCTGCTTGACCAACCAAACGTTGATGCCCAGAAGCAGCAGGGCGAAGACGGCAAACCCGCCTTGGATCAACGGCGACCAGACCTCAAAGACTTCGGCCACGTCAACGCTCCTTCCGATGAATCCACCACTCGGTCACCAACTTCACGACGATCGGCAACATGACATTCAACAGGAACCACACGACCAGCGGATTGCCGTATCGAGCGCGAACCGAACCTGCCAAGTAGGTCTGCATCCGCTCGACCTCATTACCGTCCCGGCAGGAACACTTCAGGTGATTGACCGCCGCAGCGATCATCCACCGTGCATCGCCCGGCCGCTGCCGCAGCCACCGGGATTGTCGCAACCCGGTGGCCAGCAGCAGGCAGACGGTGTCATCGAGCACCGGGTCGGTCATCGGCGGAGCCTCCCGAGCAAACGAGGCCGATGCTCAATCACCGTCTCGGTGTGCCAGACGGTCTCGCGTCGGGTAGTGGCCGAACTCGTCGGCTTTGGCGTTTCCGTCGGCCGATACGGGCAGACGCCACCGGGGCACGTCTCTTTCTCGCCTGCCGACTTCAACACCTTGGGCAGGTGAACGGACAACATAATCTTGCCGTCCGCCTCGGCCGCATCCAGAATCGCCTTGCCACGATCCGCCAACTCATTTCCCTTGGCGATCAACGTTTTGGCATCCCGATACGTATCCAGTGGATTACCGTATAGCCCCGGACACCCTGGTTGGCAATCCGGACATGCCGTCTGATGTCGATCGCCATGGACGATCACCCCGGTCCCATTGCATCGCGAGCACTTGGCCGGCGCGGGACCGTCATCGGTCATCGTCGCGATCGCCAAATCCACGGCCGCCGCGTTACGATAGTCCTCCGCAGCTTGCACCACGCCCGAAACACAGAAACACACCAACAGCATCACACAACACCATCGCTTCATGATCACCCCAGTACATTAGAAAGGGTTCCATAGTCCGGCAGCGTTTTCTGCGGCATCCCCGTGATGTCGCAGTAGCCGAAGATCGACCTGCTGCCAACAAAGTAACGAGCGTACACGTCCTCCTCGACCCAAAACGAACCCTCGGGCCACGGCCCAAAACGGTCCTCCGGCCATACCTTGGGCTTTTGGTTCCACCGGCCCCAGGAGTTCGCGATCAAGAACACGCAGGTGGGATAGACTTCGCGCGTGTCGTCATAACCGACCGTGGCCATATCGTGCGACCAACGGCCGCTCGGTACGGCAATGCCGCGACTGTCCGACGTCTCTCGCACCCCGAAGTTCTGCCCGCTATGCAGGGCATAACCGGCGAACAAGATGTCTTTGACCTGGTCGACGGTGGTGGGCGCGACCCAGCGGCCGACGTTGTGCTTCTTGCACTCGGCCTTGACCTCGCCGGTCAGGAACGATGGTGACGCAAGCTGTTCGTTCAACTCCGTCAGGTCGCCAAATGGGTATTTTTCACGAAACAGAAATCCGAAATCAACCTCGAACCGCGCGGCCAAGGCCGGATCCATCCCCTCGCCATAATGGCCGCGGGCCGCATAGGTCGGCTCGGTCGCGCCGCGCTTGTAATACTCCTCGGCCTCGCCCTTGATGTGAATCTCGACCGCCCGGGTTGTATCGCGGGCGTTCCGCGATCCGTGTGAGACGCAACTGCCACGGGTCTGCGACTCTTTGCCGAACGCGCCGGGATCGTACTTCTCACGGGAGCGCCAAAGCAGGGCCATCTTGCCCCTGCCGATCCCATCCAGGTGAAATGCCGCCTCGGCAAATACCAAAACCTTCCGGTCGGCCATCATGGCATCCATCGTTTCCGGATGGAACTGCCAACCGGGCAGGCCGTTTTCATAGGCGGCGACGATCTGACGCGGTGTCTCGAACGAAATGCTCATCGCGCAGCCTCCTGGCAGGCCCAGGCCACGGCGTCCAGCGCATCGGCCGCCTTGGCATGATCGAGTTCCGCAACATTCAACGACAACAACTTGGCCAGAGCGCCGTCCGGTCCATGAATCGCATCCGACAGTCCGGTGATCGGCTGGAACACATTTTGGAACCGCAACGTCACCGCCCCTTCGCAAAACGTCCGTAGCTGTTGGGTCGTTTTGACCACCTTCGCCCCGGCGCCGTCACGGCGCAGCACATCGGCGGCGCTGTGATAGAA
>JAEWUR010000643.1 GCA_023397045.1 Planctomycetota bacterium | reverse complement strand
CCCGATAGGTATCCAGCGGATTCCCGTAGAGGCCGGGGCTGCCCGGCTCGCAATCCGGACATGCCGTCCGATGACCGTCACCATGGACGATTACCCCGGTCCCGTTGCATCGCGAACATTTGGCCGGCGCGGGACCGTCATCAGTCATCGTTGCAATTGCCAGGTCCACGGCCGCGGCGTTACGAAAATCTTCCGCAGCCCGTACGACACCCGAGACACAAAAACACACCAACAGCATCACACAACACCATCGCTTCATGGATCACCCCAGTACATTGGAAAGGTTGCCATAGTCCGGCAGCTTTTTCTGCGGCATCCCCGTGATGTCGCAATAGCCGAAAATCGACCGGCTGCCAACAAAGTAACGAGCGTACACTTCTTCCTCGACCCAGAATGAGCCCTCGGGCCAAGGCCCCAAACGGTCCTCCGGCCATACCTTGGGCTTCTGGTTCCACCGGCCCCATGAGTTCACGATCAAGAACACGCAGGCGGGATAGACTTCGCGTGTGTCGTCGTAACCGACCGTGGCCATGTCGTGCGACCAGCGGCCGCTTGGCACGGCAATGCCGCGACTGTCCGACGTCTCGCGCACGCCGAAGTTTTGGCCGCTGTGCAGAGCGTAGCCGGCGAACAAGAGATCCTTGACCTGGTCGACGGTGGTAGGCGCGACCCATCGGCCGACGTTGTGCTTCTTGCACTCGGCCTTGACCTCGCCGGTCAGGAACGATGGTGACGCAAGTTGTTCGTTCAACTCCGTCAAATCGCCGAAGGAATACTGATCGCGAAACAGAAATCCGAAATCAACCTCGAACCGCGCGGCCAAGGCCGGATCCATCCCCTCGCCATAATGGCCACGGGCTGCATAGGTCGGCTCGGTGGCACCGCGCTTATAATACTCCTCGGCCTCGCCCTTGATATGAATCTCGACCGCTCGGGTCGTATCGCGGGCGTTCCGCGATCCATGCGAAACGCACGATCCCCGGGTTTGGGATTCCTGGCCGAACGCGCCGGGATCGTATTTCTCGCGGCTGCGCCATAGCAGGGCCATCTCGCCCTTGCCGATCCCGTCCAGGTGGAAGGCCGCCTCGGCGAATACCAAAACCTTGCGGTCGGCCATCATGGCATCCATCGTTTCCGGATGGAATTGCCAACCGGGCAGGCCGTTTTCGTAGGCGGCGACGATTTGACGCGGCGTCTCGAAGGAAGTGCTCATCGCGCAGCCTCCTGGCAGGCCCAGGCCACAGCATCCAGCGCATCGGCCGCCTTGGCATGATCGAGTTCCGCAACGTCCAACGAGAGCAACTTGGCCAGGGCACCGTCCGGTCCGTGGATCGCATCCGACAATCCGGTGATCGGCTGAAAAACATTCTGGAAACGCAACGTCACCGCCCCTTCGCAAAACGTTCGGAGCTGTTGGGTCGTCTCGACCACCTTCGCCCCGGCGCCATCACGACGCAGCACATCGGCCGCGCTGTGATAGAACGCCGCAAGCTCCTGGGCCTGATCGGCATGGCCAGCCAGAAGCGTGGTGATCGGTTCGACGGCGGTTTTGGCCTCCCCCGACGGCGCCGGAATCACCGGCGCCGTCGGGCCGTCCACACCCTCACCCCAAGGCACCAACGCCAGAACAACCAATGCGATGGCTGCAACATCCGTCAGTTTCTCAACCCGCATGCGTTGCCTCCACGTCTACGGTTGCCCCGGGCGATTGGATGGAGACCCAAACCTGCTTGGCCAACTCCGGCGGCAGGTCGGTGGCCAACGTTCGATAGGCATCCACCTTCGCGTGGATGTCAGGCAATGTCTCGGCCTTGCGAAACGCGCCGAACACCGATCCGACGACGCTCTTCAACGCCGTCAGACGCGGCAGGACAATCAGGGCGGCCGCTCCGACGATGGCCGCCCATTGAAATGGCGTCAGTTCAAACGGCATTTGCTACCGGCGCCTCCAACTTCTTGAGCATCTCGTCGTAGATCCGGCCGACCAACGGACGGATCGCGGCGCGGAGCAACGGATCGACAATCCGGTCCGGGCCGGGCAGGTCGATTGGCTCGACCACTTCGTCAAAAAGTACCTCCGTGCGCGCGATCAGATACTCCCGCTTGTCCTTCGCGGAAATGAACGCCGCAAGCTCGGTCGAAAGCGTTGAAGTCACATCTTGCATGGTCTTGGCTCCTCGGGTTCGTTTCAGGTATTTCAATAAGAAATCAAGAAGTACCCAGGACCGAAAGGTCAATCTTGGAAATCCGCGCGAAAAAGTTTTTTGCCAACGGTCGAGCATCATCACCAACCGCGTATAGCAGGCGTGGCACGGGGCTACATTCAGCAGCGCGCCGCATCCGGCGCATCGCATGGGGTCGGGCAAGAACACTTGCGTCGGCCCGACCTCCATGTGGGAAAGCATGCTGCTCGGTCGCCTGCCGAGCGCGATGTCATAGACGATGTTCGGCGACACCCCGGCTTCGCGGGCGATCTGTTCCTGGTTGAGCCAACCGCCGGCCAGCATCCTTTGGACGAGTCGGATGGACGAAACATCGACATCGCGGATGCTGCGAACGACCCGGCAATCGGTCGCCCCCTTTGGCGGGCGCCGGCCCTTGCCGATCATGTCGCCATCGATGACACGGACGACATATTCGCTGAGGTTCAGCCGCCCAGAAATCGTCACCGGATCAATCCCTTGGGCCAGAAGATGATCAATTTCTTCAACTACTTCTGCTGTTATTGGTTCGCGTACCATACGTGCCTCCGTGCGTTGCGTAACTTGCGTTGTGATAAAACGTTACGGCCGACAAAAAGTTTTCGGCGAGAAAAAGAAAGTGTGTCTATACTGGTCTCTGTTCCGGCTGGGCATAGGTAGGGGCCCGGTCGCGGGGAGGACCCGCTGCGTCTGCCATTTTGGCGCCCAAACGTACACACCTGTACGCCGCGTGTCGCGTCGCTGCCAAATATGGCAGTTGGTTGCGATGGTCTTTGTTCATCGCAACGTGCGCAAACGTGGTGCGACACGTGCCAAACGTGGCCCTGCCGATCATTGGGTCGTCGCCTCTGCGACGTCGCGCTGTTCGCGCAGCACATCGAAGCGATGTTCAAACTCACCACACCAACTCTCGGACGAGACGATCGGCCAAACGCCAATGCCGCTCCCGTCATGATGTCCGTCGAATACCAGCCGCGGCGCGGGCGTATGCCGACGGCACTGACCCTTTTGGTAGCGATCATCAATGGCCGAAAAGAACCGGCAACATGCACATACAATTTTCATCGTTGGAAACCTATTGCGTTAGGGTGTGACGATTCAAGAAGAGGTCGAACATTTTGGAAGATCACTTCGAATGCGCCGCTCGAACTTGCCACACCAATCGGAAGCCATCACCTTCGGCCACTCGCCGAAATCGCGGAACGGATCACCATGACGATCCTTGAGTCTTCGGCCCAACACGGGCAACCCAGCGCGACATTGACCTTCCAGGCAATCGTCCCATTGCTCCTCCGTCAAATTGTTGTGAAAACTCTTCTCGGGAACAAAGAACCGACAGTCAAAACAAAACGGAGCAGTCATAGCGCATTTCCTTCCTTTGGAGAGATAACCGCCGAGATAACCGCTTTGCTGCGCGCGCAAGAAAAACTATTGCGCGAGGACTATGAATAAGTTAAGCGGTTATCTCTCTCTCCTTTTTGTAAGTCCTTGTTTTCCTTGTCCTTGTGGCAAAAAGATAACCGCTTTTTGTTGCGCGGTTATCTGGCGGTTATGTCGGTTATCTCCCCACCTTCCCCTGCAAGGAGAGGGGAGTTTTCGTCGAGATTGCCGTCATTGCGCGCGGTTATCTGGCGGTTATCTCCCAGCAAAACCCATCCCTGACGCGGTCTGGTCTTCTGCCGCACGCTGACGAATCGGATATACTCCTGCTTCGACAGGGCCTCGATCACGTTGTTGTGGACCGTAGGATTCAGCGCCAATCGACGTCGCAAAAGCCAATCCGGAACCGGATAGTCCTTATCGGATGCGCGGCAACGCGCGAGGAAACGCAGGGCCTGTTTGCAATAGCCGTCGAACTCATTGGCCGCCATGAACGATTTGGCCAGGAACAACTGACGTCGCGTCTGGTGCATGGCGAATGCAGCGGCCCACTCGATGGCGGCCGAACCGATCACCGGATTCTCATGATTCTCGCTGCAGGCATAGAGGAGCGCCAGTTTTCCAGCGTTCTCACAGGTCCGGCTCCATGCGACGCGTCCGACCTCATCCTTGCGCTGATCGGCTGCATCGTATTCCGTTTCGGCCAGCCGTTGGAGGCGAGCCAGGGCCTCGGTGGCTTCCGTGTCGAAGGGCACAACGCGTGGTTCCGGGTGCAGGGCCTGGAGATTTCCTCGCTGCCGGCCTGGCTGATAATCGGCCCACCAACGTGCCGTGGCCAGGAT
>JAEWUR010000630.1 GCA_023397045.1 Planctomycetota bacterium | reverse complement strand
CTTTTCACACCTTACTCCTCGCTCACCGCATCCAGCATCGCGATGACGTTCTCCGGCGGAACATCGGCCAGAACGTTGTGAACCTGCTGGAACACGAATCCGCCGCCGGGGGCAAGCAGCGACACTTGCCCTCGAACGTGCCGGCGGATCTCCTCGGGAGAACAATTCGATAGAACGTGCCGTGTGTCGCAGCCGCCGCCCCAGAACGTCATCCGATCGCCAAAATCCCGTTTCAACCCCTCGGCCTCCATGCCGGCGCACGTGATCTGCACCGGATTGATCGCGTCGAGCCCGGCATCGATCAGGTCGGGCAGCAACGGCCGAACGCCACCGCAACAGTGCAGCATCACCTTCACGTTGGCCAACTCTTTCGCGCGTCGCCACATCCGCTCATGGCGCGGCTTAAAAAACTCCTGATACATGCGTCGCGATATCTGCGGCCCATTCTGCATTCCTAGATCGTCGCCGAAGCAGATCACGTCGATCTCTGAGCCGACCAGACGCAGATAACGCTCCAGGTTGGCTAGATGGATCTCGACCAACCGGTCGAGAAACTCATGGGCTCGATCCGGATCGCCGGCCAGAAGCATCAGGAACCGATCCATGCGATACAGCCATTGCCCGACCTCGAGCAGATTGCCGCCGAACAGCCCAAGAATGGCACGGTCGGTCGATGCGCGGAGTTTTTTGGCTCCCTCGATAAAGACTTTCTCGCCATTCACGCCGGCAACCAACGGCCCCGGTGGCGACGCGATGCCCGCCCACATATTCTCGCCCAATGCCTCGGGCAGTCGGTCGAAATCGTCGCTCTCCAGGAACGGAAAATAGCATTGCTCGAAATAGATAGCCCCGTCGGGCATTTTGGCGAGAACCTTGTCGCTGGCCGACCTCAGAACCCATTGGCCCTCCTGTCGTTCAGGCAGCGCCCAGGCCGGCATTTGGCACGGCGTCCCGTCGGGCAATGTCCAATCGGCCCAATCCGACTCCTCCTTGGCGAAACCTCGCCCGAGTTCGATCGTATCGACCTGGAAACGGTCGAGCACATCGTCGTCGATCACGGCCAACTGTTGGATGGGATCGTACACCCGAATCGGCCGTGGCTCGAGGCCGAGGGCCTTGCGGAGCTTGGGATACAACATTGCCGCGATGCCCGACGAGCGATGCCCGCCAAAATCCAGGGCCGTTCGATCGGGTTGCTGGTGATGGAGCGCCGCCAGCACGCGTTCTCGTGGAGTCATTGGTCGATTGCCTTGTGTCATGCCGTGCCATCGGGCAAGAATGAAACCGCACCGTCGGCCTGTATGATAACGTTTTCACGCGAGAACCACAAGCCCCCCTCGCCGGTATGCCGCTCTCCGGCGTATAATGGAGCATCGGTCATTATTCCAGAACGGCCATGCAAAAGACTACGATTCGCGACATTGCCGACAAGGCCGGGGTGTGCATCGCCACGGTCTCTAGGGTGATCAACAACAAGAGCAATGTTCTGCCCGAGACGCGGCAGCGCGTGCTCGACCTGATCGAGCGCACCGGATACCGCCCAAACGCCATGGGCCGAGGGCTGGTGCTCCGGCGGAGCGGGAACATCCTGCTCGAAGTGTTCAATGTGGCCGACCCCTATTGCGTGGCGCTGGCCGACAACATCAGCAACCTCTGCCAGGCCAACGGCTCGCGGATGCTGCTGGCCGACTGCAAACTCGATCCGGTTCTCGAGGCCGAGCACCTGTCGCGGGCACAAGACGGCAGCATCGACGGGATGATTATCTCTCCGCTGCCTGTCCGCATGAACATCCCGTTGTTCCGCAAGCTGGTTCGTAGCGGGTTTCCGATCGTCGTGATGGACAACGTTGTGCCGACGGTCAAGATGAACTGCGTGAAATATGACGACCGCGCGGCCAGCCGGTTGGCGACGGACTATTTGCTCGACAAAGGGCATCGCCGGATCGCCTTCATCCAGCGCCGCCACACATTCCATACCGTCGTCGATCGGCACGAGTGTTTTGTCGAGTGCCACAAGAAGCGAGGTCTGACGCTCGATCCGAAATTGGTCGTAACGCTGCCCTATGACTTCACGATGTGGGACCGCGGCTGTTTCGAGCGGCTGCTGGAGCTGCCGAAGCCGCCGACGGCGTTTCTTACAGAGAACGAGATCGTGGCCGTCGCCTGCATGAACAACCTGCTGCAACACCGCATTCGGATCCCCGACGACATCGCGGTCATGGCGATCGGCGACACGATGCTCGGGCCCTTGATGCCGGTGCCGATGACGACCGTTTCGTTGCATCCCGAGGCCGCCGCCAAAAAGGCCGTCGAACTGCTCAACGATCTGATTCTGAACGGCGGGACGGCCGATACGTCGCCGCGGACGTATGTCCAGAAGCCAAGCCTGGTCATTCGCGAATCGGCGTGACGGTTGGCTGGGATCAAAAAGGGGGCAGGACTATTTTCCGCAGAAACAGTTCTGACCAGCTTTGTTATACGTTGACAAGTGTTCTGACCCGCATACATTCGAGATTCAAGGTGGGATGTGTCCGAAATGGCAACTCAAGCACAAATCGATGCACTACTTCCATTTCTGGAGATTATTGAATCCGACAACTCGCCGGAGGTAATGGGCAGCTTCATTGACACCCTATACGAGAACAAATGGATCGTACCGTTCGATTGGTCGTCGTGGCAGGACGAGGCGGAAAGCTATGCTGAACACCCCGACAAAACTGCCTCCGCATCCGTGAAAACGATCCAAAAACTGCTAACCACACACGTCCGAAAAGATCGTTTCTGTGAAGGGCATTTGGATGCAATGGTTGAAAATGGTCATATTGCCGCTCTATTGCGTCGTTTGAAGGATCTTCGAGGGAAATAGGCAGGGCCGGTGTTTGTTCGGCAATGAGTTAGTGGAAGTTCAACGGAAAAGGGTTGATAGAAAATGGAAGGTTATGAACATCTCGTGAAGGTTTCACTGGAAGCGGAGGGCCTGATTGTCTCCAGTAATCTGAAGTTTCCCGTCACGAAGAAGACCAGGAAGTCAGGTGGCGAGAAACAAACTCACGGCTACGAGGTTGATCTCGTTGGAGCCAGAAAAGACTTGTTGGTTCTGGCTTCGGTCAAGTCGTTCTTCGGTTCGACCGGTGTCCGGCGTGAAGGTTTCCAAGGGCTGGTCAAAAACACGAATCCAACTCCACGCCAACAAAGACATTTCAACCTTTACAAGCTGTTCAATGACAAAAAAGTACGAGAAGGAGTCATTGCCAGAGCGGCAGAACGATTTGGCTATTCTCCTAGCCGAGTCGAACTTCGGCTCTATGCGGGCAAGTTCCAAAACGAAGCGGCCAAGAATGACATTACGGCTCATCTACAACAGATAAAGGCAGGAAAAGGACCAGTGAAGGTCTTTGGTCTCGCCGAAACGCTCGCCAAATTACTCACCGTCCTGGAATCCAAGACCTATTTCAATGACCCGGTCATCATGACGTTGAAGGCGCTTACCGAGAGACTTCGCCAAACGAAGGGCAAGAATAGCAGAAAAATCAACATGAAGAAGGCCGTCAACGAACTCCACGAGATCTTGAAGCTGCCGCAGTAACGAACCTGAGGGTGGTTTCGTTTTCCACGATCCGGGCAAGTGCGGGGACATTATACATAACCATTGTTTCGAGACCTTCCTTGGGCCGGGCTTCTGTCGCCTCAAAACGCGGCCAAGGTTCTTCTCCGGTCGCTTCTGAAGATTGTCGTCGCCCATGGTGATTCGCGAGTCGGCGTGACGGTTGGCTGAATATGGGCGCAAAAAAAAGCCCCCTTCCCAATCGTGAGATCGGAAAGGGGGCGAAATTTTAGCAGGTGAATGCGTCGTTGCTGCTTCGCCCTCACCCTAGCCCTCTCCCGAAGGGAGAGGGGACAGTTGTCGCTCCGTCCTCACCCTAGCCCTCTCCCGACCAACTTTCGGTCGGTGCACGGAGAGGGGACATGAGGACTACTCGGCCGAATCGGTCGGGTGTTTGAACAGCGGGCCGCTGCCGCTGCCGACGCCGCCCTTCAGTTCGCTTTCGTCGATGGTCGCCGCTGGCTTCTCGCCAGGCGTGGCGCCTTCGGCGACGGCTTCTTCGGCCCATTCAACTCGCTTGCGCGACAGGCCGATCTTGCGCTCGTCGACGTCGACTCGCAGGACCTTGACTTCGATCACCTCGCCGACCTTGACCACGTCTTCGGGATTCTCGACCTT
>JAEWUR010000581.1 GCA_023397045.1 Planctomycetota bacterium | reverse complement strand
CGCTTGTAGGCACATGGTTTCAGGTTCAGTATCCTCCCCTAGCAGGGGTTCTTCCCATCTTTCAGTCGCCCTACTGAGTTCACTATCGGTCGTCAGAGAGTATTTAGCCTTACGGGATGGTCCCCGTAGATTCAGTCGAGGTTCCACGTGACTCGACCTACTCAGGTACCTTTCGAGAGGCTACACCACTGTCGCATACCGGACTGTCACCGTCTATGGTCTGCCGTTCCAGGCAGTTCTGCTAGCTGGTAGCTTGGTAACTCTCATGTGAAAGGCCCTACAACCCCGCAGGGAAAATCCCCGCGGTTTGGGCTATTTCCTTTTCGCTCGCCGCTACTAAGGAAATCGAGGTTTCTTTCTTTTCCAACGGTTACTTAGATGTTTCAGTTCACCGTGTTCGCGACGTACACTTATGTATTCGGTGTACGTTAATTCGGGTATCCCGGGATCAACGCTCGTTTGACAACTACCCCGGGCTTATCGCAGTCTTCCACGCCCTTCATAGGCTTCTGACGCCAAGACATCCCCCATGTGCCCTTAGTAGCTTGGCCACATGAATCCAACGCTCCCCGAAAGGAGCCGATTCATGCAATCCTCGCTTTTTTCGGAACTTTCTTTCCAGCGATTCCTTTTGAAAAACCGCCGCCGAAGCAGACAGCCTTCCGCGAAGAATTGCTGGTTATTGTTCCGAGTAACGAATGCTTCTAAGTGCCCTTGAAGCCACATCGATCGCTTACGCGATGACGTGGTTCACTATTAAGATGCCACTTCATTACCACAACCAAATTGTCAAAGAACAATCGCCGTCACCCGGCCCTTCTCCGCAACGGAAACCGTCACTTCAAAAAACCGCACGACGCACGGCCAACTCGCTTCTCGAATTGGCGAAACACCCAATCTAGCATTAGGCCGAGAACGTGTCAACGCCTAATCGAAGATTCCGAAAAACTTTTTTTGGTTCCTGTTTTCCGGCGTGTTTTCTTAGCGACCTCTTCTCCTGCGACGACCGCGTTCAGTGCGACCGTCAGCAAAGTGTCTGAATTATATCGGCCGACGATCGCTCCGCAACCCACCCCAAAATTTTTAATTCGATTTTTTTTCGCGGCCTGCACAACACCTTGGAAAATAAGAACTTCGGTTGCCTGAACCTCGCGTCTCCAGTCGCTTTCCGACTCGCTCTGTTGAGTTCGCGAAGCGGGCCGCTCCAGAAACGCCCGCCATCGATGCAACGGTACGGTTTTCCTAAGTTGCCGACAACGAACCACACAATTCCCGCCAAAAGGACGCTTTCCTTCGACTTTTCACCTTGACCATCCGATGAATTTAAATAAGATTACTAAGTATACGCAAATACTGATATAGCGAAATGCGGCCGATTTCCGTTCCGGGGTCGGCGATTCACCAAAATCCGAGGAGCAAAAAACGAAATGGCACGCCAAAAAACCTACGCCGATGTGATCGAAACCACCTTCGACACTCCACTGGTGAAGTTGAACCGCGTTCTGCCGGCCGGAGCCGGCACCGTCTTGGTCAAATTGGAGTTTTTCAATCCGCTCAGCAGCGTCAAGGATCGCATCGGCCGATCGATGATCGAAGCGGCCGAGAAAGACGGCCTGGTCAACGCCGACACGCAAATCATCGAACCCACCAGCGGCAACACCGGCATTGCACTGGCCTTTGTTGCCGCGGCCAAGGGCTATCACCTCACGCTAACAATGCCAGAGTCGATGAGTCTGGAACGCCGTGCCTTGCTGAAGGTGCTGGGCGCGAATCTCGTCCTGACGCCGGCCAAGGATGGCATGAAAGGCGCCATCGCCAAAGCCCAGGAGCTTGCCGCACAAACGCCGAATAGTTGGATTCCCCAACAATTCGAGAATCCCGCGAACCCCGCCATCCACGAACGAACGACCGGTCCGGAAATCTGGAGCGATACCGACGGGCGGATCGACTATTTCGTCGCCGGCGTCGGCACGGGCGGAACGATCACCGGCGCCACCCGATTCCTTCGAACAAAGAAAAAGGACGTCCAAGCGATTGCCGTCGAGCCGGCCGATTCGCCCGTCATTTCCGGCGGAAAACCCGGTCCACACAAGATCCAGGGCATCGGTGCCGGATTCATTCCCAAGAACCTCGACACCAGCTTGCTCAACGGCGTCGAGACCGTTTCCAACGACGAGGCGTTTGCCTGGGCGCGGCGATTGGCGCGTGAGGAAGGCATTCTGTGCGGAATCAGTTCCGGCGCGAACGTCGCGGCGGCCATCCGCTTGGCCAGCAAGCCCGAAAACCGCAACAAAGTGATCGTCACGCTCGCACCGAGCTTCGGAGAGCGTTACCTGTCAACTCCCTTGTTCGCCGATTTGGCGAACGACAGCGTCAGGGCGGCGTAGCGGTCTGTCAATCATGGGTTGATGAGTTCGGGTGCCATGCCCACGCGTGTGTGCCACTGGCTCTGCCAGTGTCCGGATTCGCCGCAATGCCGCACTGGCAGAGACAGTGGCACACGATGATATCCAAATATCCCAGGATTATGAGCCCGTAAATCGGACGCGCGACACCAGGAGGGCACGGCCAATGGAGCCAACCGAGAGAATCGAAGGGAATCGTCTTGAGTCCCTATCGCGCCAGGACGCTCGGTCGTCGGCGGCTGCGCAGGAGGACCGTATTCTCGCAGCTCTGGGGATTGCGTCGGGGCCATTGCCCCAGGTGCATGCCGAATGGCTGGTGCGATACTATCATTTTCTATCGAGCCGATTGTCTTTGCCGTTTGATGCGGAGTATGCGGAAGATCGACCGGGACAACTGCCCAACGTGTCGCTGGTCACGGTGATCGCGTTGCTTCCGCCGAGCGATGACGCCGTCGAGGTGGACGGACTTTATTGTCGGATTGACCGTGCCGGCCGGCAGATCGAGGCGCCGTTGATCGACGTGGAACTGCCGCTTCAAGATTCCACCTCGCAAGAGTCCTCGGTCAACAACGAGTTGATCGAGGACTACTGGTATTGGATCTGGAATTGGCGATTCGATCCCCAGATCTGACGTGATGTCCGCTTCGCAGGGCAATGTTACATATTGGGA
>JAEWUR010000556.1 GCA_023397045.1 Planctomycetota bacterium | reverse complement strand
CCGAACCACAATGACTCCGGCCGCGTGTATAGCCGCTGCTCGCCTCGTGCGACAACGGATCACACAACCTGGAGTCCGGGTTGCCCCCTTAGCAATGACGGGCTCTCAAAATAGCATCGCCACGGCATTGCGGTGGAGGACTTTTTTTATCTCTACACAAGAGCCCCGAGGCTCTCATGTCCGAGCTTCCCGCCGAAGTCGCCGCGAAACGCGATTGCTTGCTCGAACTGCTCCGTGGTTTTGGCAATTGTGCGGTGGCCTATTCGGGCGGATTGGACAGCACGTTGTTGGCCAAGGCGGCGCAACTGGCGCTGGGCGATCGCGCGGTCGCGGTGACCGGCCATAGCGCCAGTTTAGCGGTCAGCGAGCTCGACGAGGCAAAAACGCTGGCAGGCCAGATCGGCATCCGACATGAAATCGTCGAGACGGGCGAGATGTCGCTTCCGGCCTATCGCGCCAATGAGGCCGACCGTTGTTTTCACTGCAAGAACGAGTTGTTTCTGCGGATCGAGGAGTTGGCAAAACGTCTAGGCATCGAGGTGGTTGCCGACGGCAGCAATCGCGACGACCACGGCGAGCATCGGCCGGGGCTCGAGGCCGCGCGGCAGCGAAACGTTCGGAGTCCGTTGGCGGAATGCGGATTGACGAAGCCCGAGATTCGGCAACTGGCCGAATTCTGGGGACTGCCGACGTGGAACAAACCTGCCGCGCCGTGTCTGAGCAGTCGGATTGCCTATGGCGAGGAAGTGACCGACTCGCGGCTTGACATGATCGAGCGGGCCGAGGCGTTTTTGCGGCGGCAGGGTTTTCAGCCGTTGCGAGTGCGCTATCACAAAGGCGACTTGGCTCGCATCGAAGTGTCGCCCGAGCAGGTCGATCGGCTGATCGAGACGGAGTTTCGCCGCGAGGTGATCGACCACTTGAAATCGCTCGGTTTTCGGTACGTTTCGCTCGATCTGGAGGGTTTCCGCAGCGGCAGTCTCAACGCGGTCTTGCCGGCCGACGTGTTGGTGTTAAGGAACGCGACGCAGGAGTAATCGCGGCGGCTCAGCGCATATCCCGACAGCGGAGCATTCTGCATATGGCCGCCGCAAGCAGTCCCGGGATCGCGCATGGAGCGAATTGAGGTCGGGAAGGGAGTCCTAACCGCCGGGTTTTTTCATACCCCAACTGTGCAGAATCAGCACGGCGCCGATGGAAATGAGCGAGAAGCCGAGCCAGTCGGGCGGTTTGACGGTTTTCTTGGCCAAGGGGCGATCGGATTGCGTGATCGCCTGGGTGGCGGCGTTGACCGAGGCCAAGGGATGGCCGGTCCGCTCGGCCAGGAACTGGGTGAACTCGGGGGTCAATTCGACGGAATCGACCATGCGGAATTGGATGCCGATCAGCAGGCAGGCCAGTCCGGCGAAAAAGAATTGATTGCGGGTGATGTCCATCATCGAACGTTCCTCCCGTTCCGGTCATCCATCGGGTTACACATTCCTTCTTATCGTGTCGGGGGATCGGCAAATTTCAGGTCTGTGGCCCAGGTTGGGGAATTGCCGGCCTGCGGTGGCCGGATTGTCGCGGATGAGCCGAGAATACCAGTAATGATACCCCTCTGACGGTGGTGTATCCGCTCTTGTCGTCGGGCCTGATTTTTGATACCGTCCGATGGATTTCGCGGAGAAACCGCGCGCCGAAAGAGGACCGCTGAGTATGCGACGGGTATGGCTAGGGGTACTGGGCTTGTTGGCGGGGGCGATGCTGGCCTGCGCGCAGAGTCCGGACCTGATCTCGCCGGTCTGGGAGCCGGATTCGGTTGTGCCTGGGCCGTCGGAAGAGACGCAGGAGGAGGTGCCGGCCGAGGCTCCCGAAGCGACACCCGAGGCGGACACGTCGAACCGTGATTTTTTGGACAAGCGACTTTTGGGCCCTGAGATATGGCGACTTCCGCCGGTATCGCCGGCGGCTGCCATGCCAATGGCGCTTGCGATGCCTCCGATCGAGACGCTTCCGGCTCCGAAGCCGGACAAAGAACCGGCCCCGGTGGCGAACATGCCGATTGCATTGCCGGAGTCGGCCTCGGATGTGGAGACTTTCGATCTCGAATCGGCGGCCGAAGAGAGCGAGAGTCTTTGGGACGGCTCGTTCGACCTGGGGCTCGACGGTTCGGAAGGCAACAGCGAAACGTTCAATTTTCGCTTTGGCGCGCATGCGAATCGCAAATGCGAGAGCAATATCATTACGCTCGGCATCGACTACAACAAGAGCACTGCCAGCACGAAACCGACGGCGAACCGGCTGTTTTTCGACGGCCGATTCGAATGGCTGATCCGCAATTCGCGATGGTCGTGGTTCCTTCACGAAACGGTTGAATACGACGAGTTTCAGTCGTTCAACGTTCGGGACACGTCGGACATCGGTCTCGGCTACCGGCTGATTCGTAGCGAGACGACGACGTTGATTGGTCGTTTCGGCGGTGGTTTTTCGCACGAGTTCGGCGGTCCCGACGACGGCGAATTCACGCCGGAAGCGGTTTTCGGCATGCAGTTCGAGCACCATATCAACAAACGTCAGAAGCTGCTCGGTCTGGTGGAATACGCTCCGGGAATCGCCGACTTTCTGGACTACCGCATTCGTTCGCAGGCCGCCTGGGAGGTGTTGCTCGACTCGGTTCGCAACCTGAGCCTGCGGATTGGCGTATTGAACTACTACGTTAGCAACCCGAACGGGGCCCGTCCCAACGACTTGAACTACGCCACGGTGGTGATTTGGAAATTTTGATACGCGTGTTACACTTGACAGCCAATCTCGCCTAAGTTCTCATCCGCGATTTCCGTCCTCGTGCAAGGAAAATTGGAATGTCGATATCACCCGAAGACTCCGGCATCAGCGGCGCATTCGCCACGGTGGCGATGCCGACCCCGACGGACGCAGCGGACGGGCGCGGCGGAGTCTTTTCGGTCAGTTTTTTGGCGCTCGTGGCCACGCAGTTTTTCGTCGCGCTGAACGACAACATGTTCCGCTGGTTGGTCGTGCCGATCGGCAAGGAGCTGATGCGTAGTTCGTGGCCGACGATGCCCGAGGCCGTTCGCAGTTGGACGGGGCCGGACAGCATGGCGCTGTCGCTGGGTCTGGCGTGTTTCACGCTTCCGTTCATGGTTTTTGCCGCGCCGGCGGGCTATTTTGCCGATCGGTTCAGCAAGCGCAACGTGATGATCGTCTGCAAAGGGGCGGAGATTCTCGTGGTCGCGTTGGGCGTCGGGGCGATTTTGGTCGGTCACGTGCCGCTGATGTTCGTGATGTTGTTCATTCTCGGCGCGCAGTCGACGATGTTCATCACGTGCAAACTCGGCGCGATTCCGGAGATCGTGCGGTCGGACAAGATCGCGACGGCCAACGGGCTGATCAACATGGTCTCGATGGCGGCGATCATCATCGGCTCGGTGGCCGGCAACTGGCTCTACTCGCTGACCATGCCTGCGGGTCGGGGGAGTTGGTGGATTTCGGCGTCGGCGTTGGTGGGTGTGGCGGTGTTGGGATTTCTGACGAGTTTCTTCATTGGACCTCTGAAAGTGGCGAATTCCGCGCGGCCGATTCCGTGGAACGCCGCCGCGCAGACGGTTCGCGATCTCGGGTCGCTTTGGTCGCGCCGCCCGTTGTTTCTGGCCGCGTTGGGAAGCACGTATTTTTGGGCCATTGGCGCACTGTCGCAGATCAACATCGACCAGTTCGCCACGAAATACCTACAGGTCGACCAGAAGCACGTCGGTCCGCTGTTGGCCGTTCTGACACTTGGCATCGGCGGCGGCGCGTTGTTGGCGGGCATCATCTCGAAAGGCAAGGTCGAGCTTGGGCTCGTGCCGCTCGGAGGACTTGGAATCGCGGTCACGTCGATGCTGTTGGCGGTCGTGCCGGGCGGCGCGGTTGATTCGCCGGCGGTTGGCGGGTACGTTTTCAGTGCAATCTTGCTGCTCGGAATGGGAGTCACCGCGGGTCTGTAC
>JAEWUR010000541.1 GCA_023397045.1 Planctomycetota bacterium | reverse complement strand
CAAAACGCCGACGCGCTGGCCGAGGTGTCCGGTATCCTGCGAGCGCTGGCCGTCAATCTGTTGAAGATCGCCAACGATCTGCGACTGCTGTCGTCGGGCCCGCATGCTGGACTCGGCGAAATCCGTCTGCCGGCTCGTCAGGCGGGCTCGTCGATCATGCCGGGCAAGGTGAATCCGGTCATTCCCGAGGCCGTCGCTCAGGCGGCCATCGCCGTGATGGGCCACGACCAGATCGTCGTGCAAGCGGTCAGCGGCGGCAATCTCGAACTGAGCCAATTCATGCCGCTGGCGGCCGACAGCCTGCTAACCTCCATCGATCTATTGACGAATGCCTGCGATATTTTTGCCAAGCACTGCGTCGCGGGCATCACGGCCGACGCCGAGCGTTGTCGCCGGCAGGTCCATGCGAGCACCGCCACGCTGACCGCGCTGGTCGAGCGGATCGGCTATGAAGCGGCCGAATCGCTAGCCCATGAAGCAGCCAACGGCGAGAAGGACATCCGTCAACTCGCGATCGACCGCGGGCTGCTCTCGGCCGAGGAGTTCGACCAGTTGACCTCGCCCGAACATGTCACGCGGCTGGGATCGAAATAGGGACACCGCCCCCACCCTAGCTTCCGGGCACCGACCGAAGGTTGATCGAGAGAGAGGGGACTTCTCGGATAGGCTCTTTTTTATTCGCTTTTACCCACGCGACGACGGCGCCAAAGGCCGAGACCGACGACGGCTGCGCCTAGCAGCGACCAAACGACGATGGTGGCCGGTTCTGGAACCGCATCGACCCCAAACTTATAGACCCGCTCGAAGTTGCTTGCCGCTATGCCAATCGAGACATTGTCGAAGTAGTCGATCTGGCCTTGGTTGTAGGTTCCGACGCCGACACTCAGCGCCAAGACATGTGCCTTGGCGAAGTCGGCCGCGTCGGCCGCCTGAAACGCGGTAACCCACTCGGCAAGCGATCGGATCGGGGGCCCGCCCGCACCACTGGCAACGTTAAACCCGCCGTCCCACCACCAGCCGCCGGAGCCGGTCGCGCCGGAGCCGGTGGAACTATTGATGCTGACGCTTTGCCAAGCTCCGGACGGTACGGTGCCGTTCCAGTAAGGCTCGTAGACCAGATACCCGTAATTGTCGCTGAAGTTGCCCGTGTCGCTAGAAGAGGCGGATATTTGCAGTTTGATGGAGGGTGCGGCAGACGTATTTCCACCGGCAATATTTTGGCGGTAGTAGTTGTACCCGAGCGTGATATTGCTCAAAACATCCGAGGCCAGGCCAAAATCGCGAAAGGTGCCGATTTCGGCCTTGGCTGGATTGGTCAAGTTAGTCGTCAGCTTGGCGGCGACGAGGGGAGAGGGCTGACTGAATTCGAGGTTGCCGCCAAGCCCCTGGAGACTGACGATACTCGCAGCGCCACCGCCGGTCGTGCCGTTCTGATACCACCGGTCCGCAACATGCATACCCGATGAGATTGAGGTGACCGTGACAATCGACGCCTGGGCGACACTGCCGACGCACAGCAGCGCAAGGGCCGCGATCGTCCAATTCAGTTTTTTCGCTGCTACACAGGGAGCCATTACGTTTCTCATCCCATCCCACCTCCGCCCTAGTTGGGCCGTTTCGTTGTTTGCCAATCCCGCTGAATACACTGACCTGCCGGTTTGTGAGGCAACTACGGCGACAGCCCGCCTCATACCCTATACAGCCACCAACGACTTAATCCTGACAATGCTGCTGGCAGAAATCTGAAATTCCATCCCAAAGAGGGGAAAAACGGCGACAGGGAACATCCAATAGGGAGGGTTCCACGGTCGACAATTCAACCCAAGCGGGCGGCGAATCGGTCAACGGGCGAGTCGGCGGCGTGCTTGCTCGACCATCAGCTCAGGGATAAAATAGGCGAAATATCATGATCAACGCACCCAAAAGTTTGCGTCTTCATATTGGTTTGTTCGGCCGGCGGAATGCGGGCAAGTCGTCGCTGCTGAATGCGATGACCCTGCAGGAGGTGTCGATCGTCTCGGAGGTCGCCGGGACGACGACCGATCCGGTCGAGAAGCCGATGGAGCTTCTGCCGCTCGGGCCGGTGCTGTTTATCGACACGGCCGGGATCGACGACGAAGGCGCGCTCGGCGAAAAGCGCGTCCAAAAGACGCGGCAAGTGCTCGACCGGACCGACGTCGGCATTTTGGTCGTCGACGCAGGCCGCTGGGGTGATTTCGAGGCGTCGATGTTCACCGAGTTGCGAAATCGGGAAATTCCGGTCCTCGTCGCAATGAACAAATCGGATCTGGCGAAGCCGGAAGCGTCGCTCATCGCGGAATTGGCGAAAAGCAAGACGCCCTTCGTCGAGACGATCGCGTCGGAGGGTCGGGGGACGCTGGAATTGCGCGAGGCGCTGATCCAGATCGCGCCGGAGGGTTTTCTGCGAGCGCCGGCGCTGGTGGCCGACCTGGTTCCGCCGGGCGAGATGGCCGTGCTCGTGGTTCCGATCGACATGGAAGCGCCCAAGGGTCGGCTGATCGTGCCGCAGGTGCAGGCGATTCGCGATCTGCTCGACGGCGACGCCTATTGCCTCGTCGTCAAGGAGCGGGAATTGCGCGACGCGCTCGGGCGGTTGAACCGGCCGCCGGCATTGGTCGTGACCGACTCGCAGGCGTTTTTGAAAGTTGGCGCCGACACGCCGCCGACGGTCAAGATGACGTCGTTTTCGATCCTTTTCGCCCGGCAGAAGGGCAACCTGACGCAATTCGTCGAAGGGGCGATGGCGATCGATCGGCTTCAGCCCGGCGATCGGGTTTTACTGGCCGAGGCCTGCACGCATCATCCGATCGGGGACGACATCGGACGGGTTAAAATCCCGCGATGGCTGAAACAGCACGTCGGCGGCGACCTGGAGATCGACACGATTCAGGGCCACGATTTTCCCGCCGACCTGAGCGTGTATCGGCTGATCGTGCATTGCGGGGCGTGCATGTGGAACCGCCGCGCGATGCTGACGCGCCAAGCCCGGGCGGCCGAGGCCGGCGTACCCATCTGCAACTACGGCCTGACAATCGCCTACACCCTCGGCATCTTTGAACGAGCCCTCGCGCCGTTCCCCGCCGCATTGGACACGTATCACCGGCTACGGTCGGCAAGCTCGGCTTGACCAACGTATGGCTTTGCCCTTCCGCGAACCTTGGCTGAGGCGGCCGAACAACGGCGGGGGATTTTTTGAGGTTTTTGTGGAGCCGAGATGCTTTTGATTTTTTGGCGACGTTCTGGGGCGTGGCCAAAAGGTGCCTTCAGGCAAGGAGTTCGGGCTGGTAGAATGGCTTTTCGACGACACCGCTCGCAGGAGGGGTATTTTCAACAAACCTGGGCGAAACCGTGCGATCGGTGGACGGAACTCATAGGGCGACAAGGAGATGCGATTGTGTTTTTGCCGCGCGATTAACGAGCCGAAGAGGCGTAAAATGCCGGGATTCAGTTACGTCGAGGTGGAGGCTGGCGCGATGATCGAGAAACGGCTGGAAATACAGCGGTCTTTTTGAAATCCGGAGGGCTTGGTTCGTCGACGTAAGTGGGATTGCCATGAGGACAATTGTCATCGGGACAATGGGCAATTGTCATGATGACAATATCCATGGGAAAAACGATTATGGAGGAGAGCTTTCAGACAGAATGGAACCGCGAATGAACGCCAATGAACGCGAATGATTTTGCGATTTGCGTGCATTCGCGTGGATTCGCGGTTAACGGTAATCGACCCACGATCCCCGCGACAGTCAATGAAGAAGTAGAATGTCCCAATATTGTTCGGCACGATCGTTGCAGAGGCGAAACCGGAACAACGGAAAGTGGGCAAGTCCAATTACCTGGATCGCCGAAAACAGTTCTGCCCCCTTTTGCCGGAGATAGACAATCTGTTATGAGTAAATACATAGTTTGGTTGTTGTGCAGAATTCAGAAATTTCGGCACTGGTGGTACAGAGGTCCAACCGTTCCGAGACGCTGGCACATCTATTTTGGCATTCATTTAGTGATTGTCATTTATTGTCACTGCTGTCCGGCTATAAGTCGAATAGCGACAACTGGTTATGACTCGTTATGTTCTGGTTTGTGTGTTTTCTACACGAAAGGGCCTCGAAAATAGGCGTTTTCTCAAAGAGTGCCACGCTCAGAATTTGTAGGATTTCGTAGAGACTCCGGTCGAGCTTGAGTTCCTTTTTGACAATCGCCACGAGCACGTAGACGCTGATGGCAATCCATACTTGGGTCTTCACCGCGTTCTGGGAGGGTCCCGTAGAAAGCTTTGATCCGCAGATGCTGTTTGATCCACTTGAAAAACAATTCGACCTGCCAGCGGCATTTGTAAAGCCGCGCGATAGTCAGCGCAGGCAGTGTCCAATTGTTGGTCAAAAACGCGAACCGCTTTTGCGTCTCGGCGTCGCGGTACGTGATGCGTCGCAGGGCTTCGGGATATTGCAGCGAGGTCTTGACGCCTCGGAGCGTAATCTTCTGGTCGCTTCGCAAACCGGTCGATTTGTCGACCGCTTGAAACGGCTGTCGCGAGTAGTCCATGTTCCGTTTGCTGCGAATGACAAAGAAGGCCGATTGTTGCGTGAAGATGTACAAACGGGCAAAGTCGACATAGCCGCGATCCATCATGTAGAAAGCGCCAGGCTCCAACGGCAAATCGTCCAAGGCTCTCACATCGTGCATTTTCCCGTTGGAAATGCGGATAAAACAAGGAATATTGCCTCGCAGGTCGATGAGCGTGTGCAACTTCACCGCGCCTTTGTGCCGACGGAAACTCGCCCAGGGAAACAACGCCAAACACAGGTCGATGGTTGTGGAATCGAAGGCGTAAGCGGCCGCGTCCAAGTCCACGGCAAACCCGTCGTTGATGTAAAGCTTCTTGGCGACCGCAATCAGCACGTGGGCGAAGTCGGCGTAGATTCGCCAATCGTGGCGTTCGTTGGCGTCGGCCAAGGTACTCCTGGCAATTCTTCCACGCAAGCCGGCGTGATACAACTTCGGGCCCATCGCTCGCAGGCACGTTTCGATGTCCCGCAGACTTTCGCGGTAGGTCAGTTGCGCGAATGCCATGCAGAAGAATTGATCGAAGCACGAGAACCCGCGATTCCGCGAGTTGCCCCGGTAGCGGCGAACGCACTTGTTGAATTCGTGTCTCGGAAGGAAATCCATCAACTGAGCGAAGATGAATTGTCCGTCGTGCATAGCCCACCCCCTTCGCCGCCGCAGCGGGTCGGAAATGGCTATAGCCTACGTCCAAGTTGAAATCGAAAACAACCATTTACGATCGTAACACCCAATAGCTTCTGTAGTTAGGTCAAAATCTCAAAACCTTAGCCGGACAGCAGTGAT
>JAEWUR010000526.1 GCA_023397045.1 Planctomycetota bacterium | reverse complement strand
GGCATCCACCTTCGCGTGGATGTCGGGCGTCGTTTCGGCCTTGCGAAACACGCCGAACACCGAACTGGCGGCGTCTTTTAGCGCCGTCAATCGCGGCAAGACAATCAGGGCAGCCGCTCCGACGATGGCCGCCCATTGGATTGAAGAGAAATCAAGCGGCATTTGCTGCTGGTGCCTCCAATTTCTTGAGCATCTCATCGTAGACCCGGCCGACCAACGGACGGATCGCCGCGCGGAGCAACGGATCAACGATCCGGTCCGGGCCGGGCAGGTCGATCGGCTCGACCACTTCGTCAAAAAGTCTCTCGGTGCGCGAGATCAGATACTCCCGCTTGTCCTTCGCAGCGATCAACGCTGCAAGCTCGGTCGAAAGCGTCGAAGTCACGTCTTGCATGGTCTTGGCTCCTCGGGTTCGTTTCAAATGCTCCATCAATGGATCCAAGTCTACGAAAGCACTCCAAGCAGGCAACGGACTTTTGAGGAATCCGTGAAAAAAAGTTCTGACGACCTGGTCGATCGCTGTGATCAATCGCGCATAGCATGCCTGGCATGGGACGATATAGACCGATGCTCCGCAAGAATTACAACGAATCGGATCGCGAAGCGCGAATTGCCCGTTGAGGGATTTCCTGCATCGCGTTGTAGAGACCGGCCTTCTGCCGAGTGCGATCTCAGAGACGGTGTTTGGGGAGACTCCCGCTTCGCGAGCAACTTGTTCCTGCTCCAGCCAACCGACCGCCAGCATTCGCTCGATGCGCTGGATCGTCACAGCATCGATTCCTTGCGCGCTATTCGCGACTCGGCTGTCGTATCGGCCCGGGCGTGGGCGCCGCCCCTTGCCGATCACATCACCGTCGATGACCCGGACGACATATTCGCTGACGTTCAGCCGTCCAGAAATCGTCGCCGGATCGATCCCTTGGGCCAACAGACGATCAATTTCCTCAACCAATTCTGCTGTTATTGGTTCGCGTATCATACGCACCTCCATGCTATGCGTAAATCGTGTTCTACGTTGACGTTACGTCCGCTCAAAAAAACCGGCAAGGATAAGAAAGTGTGCCTATACTGGTCTCTGTTCCCGCGGGCCATAGGCAGGGGCCCGGTCGCGGGGAGGACCCGCTCGATCTGCCATTTTGGCGCCCGCGTCGTGCGCCAACGTGTGCCCGCGTGTCGCGTTCCGCGCGATCTCGGCAGTTGGTTGCGATGTTCTCGGTTCATCGCAACGTGCGCGAACGTTGTGCGACACGTGCGCAATGCGGGCCGTTCCGATCATGTGGCCTTTGCTCCAACCGCAGCACACAGAAACGCGGCACGAACTCGCCGCACCAACCGTCGGGCGACACCCTCGGCCAGATGCCGATGGCGAAGGAGTCATGGTGTCCGCGATCCGATCGCCGTGCTTCGGGCGGACGCCGTCGGCATTCACTACGAGCGTGACGATTCGTTTCAAGGAAAAAGAACTGACAATTGGAACAACTGGCATTCATCTCGCAATTCCTTCTGCAAAAGTGAAAATAGGGGGCAAATCAAATCCTTCGCAGCCCCCCTCACACACACAAAACGGCGCGAGGGGGTATCGTGCGAAGGATTTAAATTTAGAGAGATTGTGTGTGTGTTTTCTTTTGCTATATAAAGACTTACGTCGACTGAAATCCTTCGCAAACGCCTTGCGAAGGATTGCGAAGGATTTACCAAAAAGTGATAAGCTGGGGTGTTTTGAATCGAATCCTTCGCAACTAGGCGCACTTCTTGCGAAGGATTTGCGAAGGATTTATTTGCTGTGATGTTCATGGCAGTAGTCGATAGCCGATGGCCGGTTTGGTCCGAGTAGGCATACTGACCCGCTTGATTTGTTCTTGTTGCTCGAGGGTGCCGACAATTTGGTCAAAGTCGAACGCTTTGACGTGCATGAGATTGAGCAGACGCTGCCGTTGCATCTGGTTGTTCGGTGCGTTCCGAAGCATCCGAAGCAGCTTCAGGCAATCCGCATGGAATGGATTGGCCGCAACGTATTGCGACGCCATGTCCAGCATGCAACGGATCTGGTGCATGACGAACTTCGATGCCCACTCGACGGCGGGCACGTCGATCTTCGGCTCGCGGTGGTTCTCACTGATGGCATAGATCAATGCCAGTTTACGCGTCTGCTCGCTGGCGCGGCCCCAGACGGTGGTGCCCACGGCGTCCGATTGCTGCTCGGCCTTGGCGTATTCGGCTTCCGCCATGTGGCGGTGCTCGATCAGCAGATTGCGAGCCCGATCGGTATGTTCGACGACGGCGGGCGTTGGGTGTTGCGATTCCAAATTTCCTTGCGTCGGCCGGAAATCGGCCCACCAGCGCGCCGTTTCCAGGATGCGTGGTGAGAGCTTGATGATTTCGGGCTCTTGGCCTTCCTTACGGCGTCTCGACGCAACAATGATCATGCGTGCAAACAGACCATTGGTGAGCATCCGCTCCGATAAGGCGTTGTAGTAGTGGTTGGGAATAGCGGTGCCGAAGATCACCAGATTCGGCTGATTGATAGCGCCGGGGTTCGGCTTGCCCGCCTTGTGCCGCATCGCCATGATGCTGTTGGACGAAGAATAGAGCGTCAACAGCGTGCCCATCAGGTTCTCGTGGCGTGCATCCTTGGACCTATTGATCGATTGCAGCACGCCGTCGATCTCGTCGGTCTGAAAGAGCATCGAAGGATGGTCCTGCAATGTGTCCTGCAGGCCTTCACCGGACGCCAATCGATCGCCCAGGCATGAGGACAGACCGATGTGGTATAAGATCTTCGTGTTCACCTTACGAATCCAGTCTTTGCCGGCCGAGCCGTAGGCGAGCCCCAGCAGGTAGAGGTTGGTTCGGTTGTCGCCAGGATCGCAAACCTTTCGACCGCCCAGAAAGGCCTGCATGGCCAATGCGCCACAGAAAGTCATTGCCGGATTGGGATATGGCGAAGACTCATGACATAGGTCGATCAGTTCGGAAACAAAGCCCGGTACGCGGAGCCATTCTTCGGGGATAAGGTTTTGTGGTTCGCAAGGTGGACTGACCGGCTCGTCAACGTCCGTAACCACCTGTAGCCCCAACATTTTTGAAAGATCCACGTCCGTATCGGGTTGTGGATCTTCGCCATAGCCTTCGCTGCGTAGTGCCGATGCCGCCGCGGCGAAATCGCCGCCATGTTCGAGATGGGCATAGACCGAGAACGGCGAATACGCTTGATTCGGTTCGAACGGCGCCGCGCTACTCGAGAAAACGTAAAAGACATTGCCTTTCAGTGTGGCCGACCAGCCGGACGTTTTGCCGGGCCGACGCCAATACTCGTTGTCACCGCTTTGGGCCAACGCCCAGCCGTGGCGGCGCAAAAGCTCTCGAACATCCCCACGACTGTTGAAATCGTCGCCGGGCCGGCCGTCGTTCGTCACCGGTGATGGCGTTGCTGACGGCGGTGCCGCAACCTCCGGCACATATTGATTGAGTTCCCACGCCGTCTGCATCAGCAATTCAC
>JAEWUR010000470.1 GCA_023397045.1 Planctomycetota bacterium | reverse complement strand
CTCTATCCTATGGGACAGGGACCCCCCGGGCAATTTCCGCAGGATGACAGACAAAACGAACCTGCGGCCTCACGCATTGGCAGCGTCCAGTTGATATCTGCCGCACGGCCGCCACGTATGAGGTGATATGAATTCCGACTCCAAGCGACGTGACAACGAGCGAAAATTTGGGCAGTGGGAAGACATCGCCGGCGGTGGACGCCGCTATTATCTTGAGGTGCCTGGCTTGCACGGCTGGACGGCACGATATGTCAAAGAGGTGGATGCAGACGAGCAGACCACCCAATTTCGCCAAGAAATATTCAATGAATCTCGACAACTTGTGGAAATTCATGAAAAATATCCCATCGACAAGGGCCACGTCAGGATACAATAGGAACGATCATGACGCTTACACGCCAAAAAGCAGCTCAGAAACTGACCGACTATCTTCAACATCGCATCACCTCCGCCGAGCTAATCGACTGGGCCGAAACCGCGATGATGGAGGAAAGCTTCGAAGACGAACAAAACGAACTCCTGCGCGACATCATCAGCCGAATCGGATTGTCCGACGTCAGGGCGTTTGGCCTTACTTGGGACGATTGCGAAGACTTCCTCTCGCGGCTTGGGTACAAAGTAAGCGTCACCGTCGCCGAATCCTCCGCCGCGCGGTGTTGAGTGAACAGCCGACCCCACAAGTCTCCCGCCCGAAAACGGTTAGGGTGATGGCCGCGCCGTCATGGATGATCGCGATTGACGGCCAAGAGAACATTCGACTCGACGAATGAACAAATCATGACCAAGACACGCCTTTTCGATCATCTCCGCGGTTTCGGCCAAGAGCACCTGCTGACCTTCTGGGATCGGCTCGATGCCGCCGGGCAAAATCGGCTCCACCAGCAGATCGAGGAGATCGATTTCCCGCTCCTTCGACGATTGTTCGAACATCGCGAACAACAGGCCGACCTGAGCCAACTCGCAGACCGGGCCGAACCGCCCCCGGCCTTCCGCTTGGACGTGACACAAAACCAGTTTTCGCCCGAACAGGCCCAGCAGCGAGCCGAAGAAGCACTCCTGGCCGGAAAAGTCGGCGTGATCCTCGTAGCCGGAGGGCAGGGGACCCGCCTGGGCTTCGATCATCCCAAGGGCATGTTTCCCATCGGGCCAATCTCGAACAAAACACTCTTTCAGATCCACGTCGAGAAGATCGTGGCTGCCCGGCGGCGCTATGGCGTACCGATCCCGCTGTACGTGATGACCAGCCCCGCAACGCATGAGGAAACCATCGCCTTCTTCCAAGAGAACGATCGGTTCGGACTGCCCAAGGAAGACTTTGTGATCTTCTGCCAGGGGACCATGCCCGCCGTCGACGCCAAGACCGGCCGCGTCCTGCTCGAATCGCACGACCGGATCGCCGTCAGCCCCGATGGGCACGGCGGAATGCTCGCCGCGATGGATCGGACCGGAACGCTAGGCGACATCGAACGCCGGGGTATCGAACACCTGTTCTATTTCCAAGTCGACAATCCGCTGGTCGATATCTGCGGCCGGGAGTTCCTCGGCTATCACCTGTTGGCAGAATCCGAACTCTCTTCACAAGTGATCGCCAAACGCGATCCGCTGGAGCGAGTCGGCAACGTCGTCCGCGTCGACGATCGGCTGATGGTCATCGAATACAGCGATCTCTCCGACGCGGCCGCCCAGCGTCGTAATCCCGACGGATCGCTCGCCATCTGGGCCGGCAGCATCGCGGTCCATGTGATCGAGACCGCCCTGTTGCGGCGCCTGGCCGACTCGGCCGACGGCCTGCAGTTCCATATCGCCCGCAAAAAGGTCAAACACCTCGATCCGTCAGGCAATCTGGTCGAACCGTCGGAACCGAACGCCATCAAGTTCGAGCGGTTCATCTTCGACCTGATCCCGATGGCCAAGAACGCGATTGTCGTCGAGGTCGACCCGGCCAAGGCCTTTGCCCCGTTGAAAAACGCCTCGGGCGCGGTAACCGACACGCCCGAAAGCGTCCGAACGCAGATGGCCGACCTGGCGCGCGAGTGGCTCCGACAGGCCGGCGTCGAAGTGGCCGACAATGTGTGCGTCGAGATCAGCCCGCTGTATGCCCTCGACGCCGACGACCTAGCGAAAAAACTCCCCCCCGGCACAAAAATCACCGAGCCAACCTATTTCGCCGATTGAGCGGCCGGCCTATGAATGTCTGCTCCTCCGTTGGGGAAAGGGTACGGCTTGAGAGGAAATCAATGACAAGTATGATATGATGGGGAGCGATTGGGAGCGGATACAGAGTCCCTATACCCCCTCGCTGACGCTTCGGGTTACGATTGCTGGGCCAACCGATCGCAACCCGAAGCGTTAGCGAGGGCTGAGTCCACAGAAGCGTTGAAAAGGAGCGTCATACGGACGATCCGATCGCTTACTTTCTGACGTGGGTGACGTACGGCACATGGCTACCGGGCGATGCCAGAGGCTGGGTCGAATACCGCCGTGGCTGGCAACTGCCCGATCCTGTGCGCGAGTTTGGGGCCGCTGCCAGGCTGCGCGAGGATACGTGCCGACTGGATGCCCAACAGCGCGACGCCGTCGAGCGACAGATCGCGGAAACGTGCCGTCAGCGCGGGTGGTTTCTCCATGCCGTGAATTGTCGGTCGAATCACGTCCATGTCGTCGTTTCCGCTGGAGAAACGCGTCCGAAGCAGATTCGCCGCAATCTGAAGGCATGGGCGACGAGATGCCTCAAGCAACATACCCGCTCTGGCTCCCTCGCTGACGCTTCGGGTTACGATGCAGGGCGGGAGAACTGGTGGGCGGAGCGAGGAAGCATTCGCTTTCTTTACGACGAGACGAGCATGGAAGCAGCGATCCGGTACGTGACAGAAGGCCAGGACGTCCCTCGCTGACGCTTCGGGTTACGAT
>JAEWUR010000423.1 GCA_023397045.1 Planctomycetota bacterium | reverse complement strand
ACTCGGCTCGCCCGTCGGCCACCATGCGCATCAGCTGAATGCGGCCGCGCGGTCCGTCGTTCTCGTCGCCCAGTTCCGTATAGGTCGGGCAGCTCGACGTACACATCCCGCAATGGACGCAGCTCAGGAACAAATCGTATTTGATCCCGGCGGCGGGGTTCTTAGAACCGTTCGAGTTGTCGAAAACGTCGAGACTCATGCGAAACAACTATTCGAAGATGAACTGTCCGGGATTCAATACATTTTGCGGGTCGAATCGTTCCTTGATCGCCTTCATGATGCGGAATTCATCGCCCGGCGGCCCCCATATTTCGTCGGCGCTCATGCCGTCAACGGGTCTTCGGACGACCATCCTGCCGCCAACGCCGTCGGCCATCTCGCGCAACTGTGCGAAGACCGCCTGGCGATTTTCCGTGCCGTCAGCCAATCTTAACCGAACGACGCCATCGCCGGCGTGCGACAAGACGGCACAATTCGGTGCGATTTCCATGGATTTCGCGATCGTTTCCACCGTCACGCTCGGCAGAACGTTGATCTGCACATCGGCGGAAAAATCGGTCAGCCATCGCCAAAGCGAGTCGGCTCGATTGGTCGGGATCAGCATGGGGGCGGTCGCGCCCAGCGCGGTCCAGCGTTCCCGCAAGCGTTCGACCATCCAATCGACCTCGGCCGAGGCGCCCTCGAAGCCGACGTAGAGCCGTCCGACATTTCCCTCGATCATTGGCCCAAGGACCAGGTCGTTTTCCTGCTGCCGCCCGACGGCCAATTCGATGGCGGTCGGCTGCACGGGCGAAACAACCAGATCGGCGAGCAGGCGTTCCGCGAGATCAAAGTCGGAGGCCTCGCAGACGAGGAAGGCCGACGCTTCGCACACAGGCCGGACCATCAGCGTCACCTGGGTGATGATTCCGAGCGTGCCGTGCGAGCCGGTCATCAACCGGCAGATGTTATAGCCGGCGGCGTTTTTGACGACGCGACCGCCGGCGTTGAAAATTGTGCCCAGGCCATCGACGGCCGACAACCCCAGCACGTAATCGCGCATGGTTCCAAAGGCGTATCGCCGTGGACCGGACGCGCCAACGGCCACCGCACCGCCGATCGTGGCGCGATCGGGCTGGGCGACGTCGATCGGCAATCGCTGTCGCTGGGCCGCCAACTGCCGGTTCAATTCGGCAACGGTCATGCCTGCCTCGACGGTGATCGTCATGTCGGCGGCGGGATAATCAATCGTCCGATTCAAGTTCGCCAACGAAAGACCGATGCCCGGCCGGCTGTATATCGCATCGCCATTTTGCTTTATTCCGCCGCCGATCGGATAGATAGCCAATCCCTTGTCGACCGCATTGCGGACCGCATCGGCCACGGCAGCCGCATCGGCCGGTGCAACCGTCTCAGTGAGACCTGCGAAACCGCAAGCGGTTGTTGTGTCGTCACATGAAGACATTACTTGATGTCTCCGTTCGGGATCAGTTTGCCGGGATTCAATCTTCCGGCCGGATCGAATGACTCGCGCACGCGTCGCATCATTGCGAGGTCGGCGGGCGCGAACAGGCGATCCATCAACGCAATTTTTTCAACGCCGATGCCATGCTCGGCCGTGATGCTGCCGCCGCAGGCGATGCACTCTTCGAGTATCTCGCGGCCGGCGGCCAGTGCACGGTCGACCTGCCCACGATCGCGCTCGTCGAACAGCAAGATCGGATGGATATTTCCGTCACCGGCATGGGCCACGTTGACGATGCGAATCTGATGTTTCAGGCCGATCTCGGTCGTACGCCGGATGATGTGGGGCAACCGCGTGCGAGGAACCACGCCGTCTTGGATCGTGTAACTTGGACTCAGGCGACCGGTCGCGCCGACGGCCGACTTGCGGCACTTCCACAGCAACTCGCGCTCTTGCGCCGAGGCGGCCTGCAACACTTCCCGGGCGCCAAAACGCTTGCAGAACTCGACAATTTGTTCTTGCTGGCGATCGAGACCCGCCTCGGGACCGTCGACTTCGATCACCAGCACCGCTCCGGCGTCCGGCGGGAATCCGAACTGAAAAGCCTCTTCGACGGCCTTCAAAATACCTTGGTCCATCAATTCCATCGCAGCCGGAACGATGCCGGCCGCGATGATCTGGCTCACGGCGTTGCCCGCATCCTCGACCGAGTTGAACGTGGCTCGCATCGCACGATGGTGCTGCGGATTCGGAGTGAGCCGCACCCAGGCCTTGGTGACGATGGCGAGCGTGCCCTCACCGCCGACCAGCAGACCGGTCAAATCGAGGCTCGCCGGATCTTCGACCGGCCCGATCTGGATGATCGAACCATCGCCGAGCACGATCTCGAGGCCGAGCACATGATTGACGGTCACCCCATATTTCAGTGTATGCGGTCCGCCGGCGTTGGTTGCGACATTGCCGCCGATCGTGCTGGCGCCTTGGCTCGATGGATCGGGCGCGAAGTGGAAACCCGTGCCGCTGAGCGCTTGGGTGAGTCGCAGGTTTGGCACGCCCGCCTCGACGACAGCCATCCGATTGCGCAGATCGACCTGCACGATCTTGTTCATGCGAGTCAACATCAGCACGACGCCGCCGCCGATCGGTAAGCAACCGCCGGCCAAGCTGGTGCCTGCCCCGCGAGCGACGACCGGCACACCGTGCCGCTTGCATAGCATGACGGTTTCGGCAACTTGTTGCGCCGTTCGCGGCAGCACGACCGCGTCCGGCCGATGCCGTTCGATCGTGAACGCATCGCAATCGTAGACCGCCAATTCCGACGGGGCCGAGAGAACATTGTCGCGGCCGAGCGTTGCTCTGAGGTCAGAAATGAGCGTGGACATCGAGGGCGGTGGACCAGGGCCGGTGGTTCGATGGCAGATGGCCGCAAAGTTGCGACATGCCTACCTTATTGATTCCGAGGTTGTTAATGGTCCAGATGCTACCGCAAAACACGGCCGTACCGGCCGAGTTTTGCTGCCGTTCCGACCGCGGAATGGTTCATTAGCAACCTAGACATCAATAACACTCTACCACATCGCACAAGGGCCGAAGATCACCTTGCAGGGTGGTTTGTGCATTGCATCAACGGGAAAAAGGGTTGCCGCCACCCGCCAGGGTGATTATTTAGCCCGATTTGTGCGAAAACTCGGCAGCCCCATGACCGGTTTATTATGATGGAGTAAGGCGTGATGATCGGCAACGATTTTGTTGTTTTTTTCATTTTTCGGATGAAAAATCGTCGCGGCGCGCCGTGTTTATTGGAAAACCACTGTCAACGAACGCCGTGGGTCGCGAGATCCACGGGCGACCGATGAACGAAGACGAACGTCACAGCCTGTTCTCCAGCTTGGTCGCACGCCATCAGAACGAACTCTACAGCTATCTACTGGCGGTGGTCAGGAATTGGAGCGACGCCGACGACCTGTTGCAGTCGATCTGCCTGGTCCTCTGGCGCAAGTTCGATTCGTTCGAGCCGGGCAGCAATTTTCTGTTCTGGGCGAGCCGCACCGCGAAGATCGAGGTCCACAACTTCCTCCGCCGCAAGCAGATGTCCCATCTCGCCAGCGATGAACTGCTGGACGCTTTGGCGGGAACGATCGTCCGCGTCCAAAACGAGGACGCCGACCTTTATTCCGCCGCCTTGCGCCATTGCCGGCAGAAACTCAGCCCGGTCGACGACCAACTGATCGAACTGCATTACGCCGAGGAGTTGGGCAGTCGGCAGATCGCCGATCAACTCTGCCGCACGCAATCGAGCATCTGCAATTCGCTCAAACGCATCCGCCGCTGGCTGTTCGATTGCATTCAGCACGAGTTGGCCCGGCGGGAGCATCCGAGAAAGGAGCCGTCATGAGCGA
>JAEWUR010000411.1 GCA_023397045.1 Planctomycetota bacterium | reverse complement strand
ACCGATCGGATGCGCCGCCACTTGGAGTTGTGCCTGGATTGCCGATCGTGCGAGACGGCCTGTCCCTCGGGCGTGCATTACGGACGGCTGATCGAGCCGTTCCGACTCGCCGTCGAGCAGGCCGACGACCGGCCCGAGGTCAAGTTCGATTGGTTCCGCGAGATCATCTTGTTCCGGCTGTTTCCTTACGCCGATCGGCTGCACAAGCTGCTCCTGCCGGTGCGTTGGGCGCAGCAGCTAGGGCTTTTCGATCTGGCCGAACGGATGGGATTGCTCAAACTGATCCCCGGTCGGCTTGGCCGCATGATCCCGTTGTTGCCGCCGCCGATGAAACCCGGTCCGCGACTGCCGCGATTTCTGCCGGCCATCGGTCGCAAGCGCGCCCGGGTGGCGTTTTTCGTCGGTTGCGTGGCCGACGCGATGTTCCGGCCGACGCATTGGGCCACGTTGCGAGTGTTGCAGCATAACGGCTGCGACGTATTCATTCCGCCGGAACAAGGTTGCTGCGGCGCGATCCACTACCATGCCGGCGACAGCCGCGGCGCGCGTCGCATGGCCGATGCCAACCTCGTGGCGTTTGAACTCGATCGCTACGACGCCATCGTCGTGAATCACGGCGGTTGCGGCGCGATGATGAAGGAATACGGCCTGCACTGGCGCGACGGTCTGCAACCGCATCGCGAGAAGTTCGCTAACAAGGTGAAGGACATCAACGAGTTCCTCGATTCGCTCGGCGCCGTCGCCCCGCAAGGCCGAATCGATGCGGTGGCCACCTATCACGACGCCTGCCACTTGGGCCATGCGCAAGGCATCATGGCCCCGCCGCGACGACTGCTCGCGATGATCCCCGGGCTCGAAATTCGCGAACTGCCCGAGTCGAACATCTGCTGCGGGTCGGCCGGCACGTACAATCTGCGCGAGGCCGAGATGTCGGACCGGTTGGCGGCAAGGAAGATTGAGAATATTGTTAGCACCGGCGCACAGATCGTCTTGGCCAGCAACGCCGGATGTCTACTGCAAATCCAGCGCGAGGTGCGGCAACGCAAACTGCCGATCCGCGTCATGCATCCGATGGATCTGCTCGACTTGAGCTACCGCGGCGAACCGTGTAAGATTGGCTAACGGCCGATCCGATAACGTAATGAGCAATGTCCCCTCTCCCACCGGGAGAGGGCTAGGGTGAGGGCCGTCTTCCGCGGAACCATATATCGTCGGATTAAAGACGCCTTCCATCGCCCTCACCCCTTGCCCCTCTCCCAAAGGGAGAGGGGACTTGTGCGATAGCCCCAATCGGTTTCGACCCCGCCGCAATCCCCTTGAATTCCTTCCCTCAAAAGACAATCAATCGTATGCGTGCTGTTGTTTTCGACATGGATGGGCTGATGTTCAACACGGAAGACGTGTACACCGAGGTGGGCACCGAGTTGCTGCGCCGCCGCGGACACGAATTCACGACCGAACTGAAAAACGCCATGATGGGCCTCCAGGCGCGGCCGTCGTTCGAAAAGATGATCGAACATTGCCGATTGCCGGATACGTGGGAGGCGTTGTCGGTCGAGTCGAATCGCTTGTTCATCGAGATCATGCCGCGTCGCATCCAACCCATGCCCGGGCTGATGGACCTGCTCGACGCTTTGGAGCAGGCGGGAATCCCCAAGGCGATCGGTACGAGCAGTTGCCTCGCACTGACCGAGCCCTGCCTGGCGGTGTTCGATCTGGCAAGGCGATTCCAATTCATCTTGACGGCCGAGGACGTCACTCGGGGAAAGCCCGATCCCGAGATCTATCGGACGGCCGCCGATCGATTCGGCGTGCCGCCGGCCGAGATGATGGTCTTCGAGGACAGCCAAGCCGGTTGCACGGCCGCGGCCTCGGCCGGCGCCTTTGCGGTGGCCGTGCCCGGCGAACATAGCCGAGAGCACGATTTTTGCATGGCGTCGCTCGTTGCCGACAGCCTGGCCGACCCAAGGATCTACGCATCGTTGGGAATAGCCGCCGCGAACGGAAATCGGGCCGGGACGCCTTGATCAACAGGGCTCGCATCTGCTGCCCGGACAGCCTCGGCCATGCACCAATCCAGACCGTTCGTGGGGGGTGATATTCGGCCGATTCTTCTGGTATACTAACCCTGTGCGTTGTTCCTGGAACGATTCGCACCCAATTCGATCGGGCGATTAGCTCAGTTGGCCAGAGCGCCACGTTTACACCGTGGATGTCGGGGGTTCGAGCCCCTCATCGCCCACTCGCAAGACTCGTTGACAGCCGTTGTCAGCGAGTCTTTTTCTTTGACGGCACAAACTCGTGCGGCAACGGCAACGGTTACCTACGCCGTCCCAATCGTGCCATCTCCAGACCACACACCGCAAACCGAACGCAGCGGCGTTGCGCTGCCCAACTCGCGCAATGTGTTGCGGTGTTTTCTTGATCCTTCATGGTCCGCAAGGCGGACCCTACGCCTTTTCCGCAACAGAAACGATTTCGACTTGACTTTTTCGCATTTTGCGAAATAATGGTGTAGGTGAGCCGATAACAAAGGTGGCACGGATGCACGTCATATCCGAAAAAAAGCTACGGGAGTTTTGGGAGAAGTGGCCCAGGGCGAAGGAACCGCTTCGGGCTTGGTATCGTGTGGCCGAACATGCGGCGTGGGAATCGTTCGCCGATGTTCGGCAAGTTTACCCCAATGCGGATCAGGTGGGCCGGTGTACCGTGTTCAACATTGGTGGGAATAAGTTTCGGTTAGTGGTCGTCGTTCATTTTAATCGTGGAAGGCTCTACATACGGCACGTAATGACGCACCAAGAATACAACAAGGGTGCATGGAAAGGGGATTGCTAATGAGTACGGCAACGCGAAAAGGCAAGAAAAACGACCGCTACCTTGATTTGATTCTCCAATTTCCGCTTCGTCCGATTCGTTCGGACAAGGAATTGAATGCGGCGGTCAAGATGGTCGATTCGCTCTTGGACAGAAAGAACCTTGCTTCGGAAGAGGAAGATTACCTTGAGGTGCTTGGCGATTTGATCGAACAATACGAGAGCAAAGCCCACCCGATGGCCCCGGTTTCCGACGTGGAAATGCTTCGCCACCTTATCGATGCCAAAGGCGTTTCACAAACGGAAGTTTCCAAGGCGACCGGAATCGCCGATTCCACGATTTCCGAAGTTCTCAAAGGCAAACGGTCGTTGAACAGAGACCACATCGGAAAATTGGCACGATACTTCGGCGTGTCGCCCAACGTGTTTGCGTTTTGATGCTTCTTCACGTTGCCGATCCGATCGACGCCGCGGGTGGTATAATTGAAGAAGGGGGCACGATCGTGTTTCACCGTTTTGACACAACGCGGCGCCAAATGGTCGACGAGCAACTTCGCGGCCGTGACATCGACGATGCGAACGTCCTGCGCACGATGGATCGCGTGCCAAGGGAAAAGTTCGTTCCCGAAATGCTCCGCGATCAAGCCTACGAAGACCACCCCCTGCCGATCGGGCACCAACAGACGATCTCGCAACCGTACATCGTCGCATTGATGACCCAACTGGCTCGACCGACGGCCGACTGCCGTGCGTTGGAGGTCGGCGTGGGTTCGGGCTATCAAGCGGCGATACTGGCCGAGTTGTGCAAGGAAGTTTTTGGAGTTGAAATTCTTCGCCCATTGGCCGACGATGCTCGCAAGCGTTTGGCCGAGTTGGGATACCAGAACATCGAGATTCGATGCGGCGACGGTCGCCAAGGTTGGCCGGAGCATGCACCGTTCGACATCATCCTTGCGACCGCCGCGCCCGATCGAGTGCCGGAGCCCCTTTTGGAACAACTCGCCGTCGGAGGACGCCTGATCCTGCCCGTCGGAGGCGAATTCCAAATGCTCTGGCTCATTGAGAAACGAATCGACGGATCGTTCGTCCGTCATTCGGTCGCACCGGTCCAGTTTGTGCCGATGACCGGCGGGGCCATATGAAATCAATTTTGCACGTCCCGGGCGGTCCTTGACCCACTGAAAAAAACCATGTCGCGTTCATTCCAGTCGCGGCCGATCATTGGATTCCCGACGGAGGGCATCTGATCAATATGACTCACGCGTCGCAGGTGAACGCCCTGCTGCGCCAGATCATCGAAAATGCGGCCTAAGCTTCCTGCACCCTTGCAGCCGCTCTACCGAGGGGTATAATTGAGTATCTGCCAAGTCGACGTTTTTTCTTCGTGAAGGATATTCCCATGCGGTCGATCAAAGCGGTTTATGAAAATGGCCATCTCGTCTTTCCTGAAGGCGATGGCCCCGAAGGCCGAATGGAAGTCGTGGTTGTTTTCCCCGACAAAAACCAGACCGACCACAACCAGGCGAAAGGCTCGGGCGAGCGGTTCGTGCGCGAGTGGTCGGGCATTCTCGAGGGATGCGACCTGGGCAACTGGCAAGAAAACAAGGCCGACGACCTGAAGGAAACGCCGAGTGAAAATCCTTCTTGATACGAACGTCATCCTGGACGTCGCCTTGAAACGAGAACCGTTCTATCAGGCTGCTGCGGCCGTCTTCAAGGCTTCCGATTCAAACGATTGGCGTTTGTTCATTACTGCTTCGATTGCCACGGACCTCTATTACGTTTTGCGCAAGGAAAAGGGCAGGGATATTGCCTGGCAGTTCATCGTACAACTGCTCGAATGCGTTGACGTGTGTCTCGTGAATAAACCGATATTGGAAAAGGCATTGACATCTGGATTTGCAGATTTTGAAGACGCCGTCCAAAATGCTGCCGCGGATCACGAAGGAATGGATATAATCCTTACTCGCAACAAGGCCGATTTTTCGATGTCGGCCTTGCCGATCCTAACCCCTGCCGATTTCGTTTCAGCGCATCTCGAATGATTATCACCATTGACGGACCTGCCGGATCGGGAAAAAGCAGCGTCGCCTGGGCGTTGGCGCGGCGGCTGGGATTTCGGTTTCTCGACACCGGAGCGATGTATCGCGCGGTGGCCCTGGCCGGCTATCGTCGCGGACTGGATTGGGACGCGCCCGAAGACCTCGCCCGACTGGCCGAAAAACTCGACCTTCGCATCGTCGACGATCGGATTCTGCTCGATGGCGAGGACGTAACCCAAGCGGTCCGCACGTCCGAGGTAACGGCCGTGACCAGGTATGCCGCCAACAATCCGCAAGTCAGGGCGCGTTTGGTCGAATTGCAGCGGGAATCGGCCGGCAACGACAACGTGGTGACCGAAGGACGCGATCAGGGAACAGTCGCCTTTCCGAACGCCGAGTGCAAGATTTTTCTGACGGCCAGTCCCGAGGAACGAGCCCGGCGACGTTTGCGCGACTTGCAGGCCCAAGGCGAAACCGTCTCGCTCGAACAGGTCTTGGCCGCACAGCAACGTCGCGACCGGGAAGACGAAACCCGACCGGTCGGCCCGTTGGTTCGGGCGGAAGACGCGAT
>JAEWUR010000407.1 GCA_023397045.1 Planctomycetota bacterium | reverse complement strand
AGCTTGTCGAGTACCGTGGCGACTTCGTCGTGCCCATCCCGATGTACTGGTGGCGGCGATTCCGTCGCGGGGTCAACAGCCCGGACTTGCTGGCCCATTGTTTGGCGAAATCACTCGAGATCCCGGTCCGCTCGAACGTGCTGGTACGACGGCTGAATACGCGCCCGCAGGCCGAATTGTCGCCGTCGCGGCGGTTTGAGAACGTGCGAGGGGCATTTCGGGTGCGGCGTCCGGCGATTGCCGAGGGGGCCAGGATCTGGCTGGTCGACGACGTGTTGACCACCGGAGCCACCTGTAGCGAGGCCGCCAAAGTTCTCAAAGAGGCCGGTGCCGCTTGGGTTGGCGTGGCGGTGGTCGCCAGGGCGCAGGGACGATGAACGCCCACGTAGGGTCCGCCTCGCGGACCATTTGGGTGTTTTTGACTCTTGATGGTCCGCGAGGCGGACCCTACGTGTTTTCCACTACAGAAACAATTGAGTTGGGTGGCGTTCTTTTTTGCAGTTTTTTTGCGACACCATCGATTGCGATTCCCTCTTGTCCTTCCCGGGAAAAAACGAACAATACGCGGTATGGTAAACGATCTCGAACAGAAAATGGTGGCGTCTGGCGGGCAGGCTCCTTCGCGTCCTTTTCGCCGGGCTTTGTTGCGGGGATTGGCCGTGCTAAGTCCGCCGCTGCTGACCGTCTTGATCGTCGTTTGGGCGATCAACACGACAAAGAGCTATTTCCTGGAACCCGTCACCAGTTGGGCGCGGGAGGGGTTGGTCTGGTCGCTCAAGGATGTGCGGACCGAAAATCCGAATCTTCCGACCTCGCCCTATGTGCAGATCCCCAACGGCACGTGGATTCCTCAACGGGTGGCCGATCGTGTCAAACAGGAGTGGGAAGGATCTCAGCCGACCACCGGCGACGGCTACTACCGCGCCTACGTCGACGTGACGTTTTTGCAGCCGCACATTGCGATTCCATTCTTCCTGGCCGTGTTCGTCCTGTTCTTATATTTCCTGGGCAAGTTCATGGCGGCCGGCATCGGGCGTTTTTTCGCCGGGCTTGTCGATCGGCTGATTTTGCGATTGCCCGGGGTTCGAGGCGTCTATTCCGCCGTCAAGCAGGTGAGCGATTTCGTTTTCAGCGAGCGAGAGATCCAGGTCACCCGGATCGTGGCCGTCGAGTTTCCTCGCAAGGGCATCTGGTCGATGGGATTCGTGACCGGTGAGAGCCTTTTGGCCATCGGTGAAGCGGCCGGCGAGCCGGTCGTCGCGGTGTTGATTCCCTACTCGCCCGTGCCGGTCACGGGCTGCACGATTACGGTGTTGAAACGCGACTGCCTCGATCTGGACATCACGTTTGACCAAGCGTGTCAGTTCATCGTCAGTTGCGGCGTCGTCGTACCCCCGCACCAAATGAACCAGATGCGAGGAGCATCTTAGCGGCCGGCGACCTGCGAATGATCTGCTGTCCCGATTTCAGGACCCTAGTCCCCAGTCCCCAGCCCCTATCCTCCATGCCCATTCGACTTGGAACCCGTGCGAGCGCGTTGGCCCGATGGCAGGCCGAATGGGTGGCTGCGCGGTTGAACGAACAGAACTGCGAGGTCGAACTGGTCCCGATCACCACGACCGGCGATCGGCAACAAGGGCCCATCGAGACGGTCGGCGGGCAAGGGCTTTTCACGAAGGAGATTCAACGGGCGCTGCTTGCCGACCAGATCGACTTGGCCGTGCATAGCCTCAAGGATCTGCCGACCGATCCGGTGCCGGGCCTAGTCTTGGCGGCCGTGCCCGAGCGGGGACCGACGGCCGACGTGCTTCTCATGGCGTCGAAAAATGAAGTCGTGGACGCGATGCCGCTGTCGTCCGATCTTCTGCCGATTCCGAAGGGCGCGGTGGTCGGCACGGGCAGCCTTCGGCGTCGTGCCCAGTTGTTGCACCTGCGGCCCGATTTGGCCGTCGCGGACATCCGCGGCAACGTCGAAACGCGGCTGCGAAAACTGGAGCAAGGCGATTTCGACGCGCTGATCCTGGCCGAGGCGGGGCTACGGCGACTTGGACTTCTCAACGGTGCAAATCCGAAGGTCGGCAGTCTGCATTCGTGGATATTGCCGCCCGAGTGGATGCTGCCGGCCGTGGGACAAGGCGCCTTGGCGTTGGAAAGTCGCGAAAATGATGCGGCAACTCGCCAAGTTTTGTCCAAAATCGATCATCCCGCGACCCATTTGGCGGTTCTGGCCGAGCGGGCCATGCTCGCGGCGTTGCAGGGTGGATGCCTGGCCCCGATCGCCGCGTTGGCCTGTGTCGACATCTCTGTGTTGACGCTCACGGGCCGAGTTATCGGCTGCGATGGCGTCGAACGGCTGGATGCCAAGGCCGCGACCGAATTGGCCGTGACGGTCGAGGATGGGGCGACGACTCGATCGCGCGCCGTGGAGCTTGGCCGGAAAGTGGCTCGGCTGCTGATGGACCAAGGGGCCCAAAAACTCATCGAGGCATCGCGACGTTGCAGCACCGCTCGCAACGCAGACCATGCCGCGGCGGTCGATCCGGAAGTTCTTCCACCGAATGAAGGGCGTTCATGATGCGCAATTATGAGAGCGAGAGCCTCAGCCACGATCCGATTCATGGCTACATTCCGTTCACCTCGCCCAACGGCCTGCCGAGCGGCGAAGTGGCCGAGCGACAGTTGATCGATCATCCTTGGCTCCAGCGGCTTCGGCAAATTCATCAACTCCAGACCGCCTGGTGGGTTTTTCCGACGGCCGAACACACGCGATTCCAACATGTTCTCGGTGCGATGCACTTGGCGAGCCGGGCCGTGGCAAACCTCTACGATAGCCTCCGCGAGGTCTGTCCCGACGTGCCAGGCCGAGGTTACGTCGAATCGCTCATGCGGCTTGCCGCGCTGCTGCACGACGTGGGCCATGGACCGTTCGGCCATTTTTTTGACGAGCATTTTTTGTCCGACTACGGTTTGAACCACGAAGTCCTCGGCAGCGAGATCATTCGACGCGAGTTTGCCGACCTGATCCGCGCGGTTCGGCGAAACCCGAATAGCCGCTTCGACGACGGCGAAACGCTCGACCCCGAGCAGATCGCGTTTCTGATCACCCGGCCGCGCGCCCGATCGAAAGACCCGGAGGCATGCGACGCACCGCAATGGCTCCGGTTTCTGCGGAGCTTGTTTTCCGGCCTCTATACGGTCGATAACATGGATTTCGTGTTGCGCGACGCCTACATGTCGGGCTATAGCACCCGGGCGTTCGATCTCGCGCGGCTCCTGCATTACAGTTCGTTTACGCCAAAGGGGCTGACCATTCACGAACGAGGGTTGTCGGCGCTGGTGCGTTTCATTTCGGTCCGAGCCGAATTGTTCCGCGCGATCTATTTCCACCGCACCGTTCGCGCCATCGACCTCGAACTCGAAGAACTGTTTCTCGACAGCAAAAAGCATCTGTTTCCAGGCAACCCGCTGGAACACCTCGGCGAATACCTTCGGCTGACCGAATGGTCGTTGCTCATGGAGGTGGCTCGCTGGCCTGACAGCGCGAACGCCGAACTGCGCGAATTAGGGCTGCGCTGGCAGAAGTTTTTGCGTCGCAGCTTGCGGTGGAAGATGGCATGCGAACAGACGGTGTTTTTTGCCCCGGGCGAGCCCGAGCAGGGCAGCGTGTTGAGCAATGCCGCGGCATTCGAGGCCGCGATCCGTCGCGAATTGCCGAAGGAATTGCGGGACATCCCCTTGCGGACCGATACCGCCCGGCACGTCCACCGTCCCGGCGCCCATACGCCCACGGCCGGCCAGAACTTCCTCTACGATCCGGCGTCGGGCCAAATCCGCAGCCTGGACGACCGCGAGATGTTTCGTCGAATCGCGATTAGTTTTCGGGTCTGCCGCATCTATACACTCGACCATTGCCATCAGACCGAACTGTCGGCGGCCCTCGACCGGCTCACCCAGGCGGGCGGTCCCGACGATGCGACGAACATGTAGAAATCCGCCAAAAACCGTGCAATCGTTTCGTCCGGCTTGCCGATAGGTGGTATGAGTGCGTGATCGCGCCCCCTTCGCCCCGAATCCCCGCAACAGAGGGGCATGTGGGTTGTGCGGCTGCCATCTTTCCAGGAGCAAAGTGTTATGCAGATCAAGGTTTACGTCCCCAAAACAATAGAAATCCCCAGCGAATACCTTCCGGCATTGGCCAAACGCGCGGCCGACAGCCTTGGGGAACGTGCCCACGACGTCTCGGCAACCCGCGGGCACTTGGTCCGTCAGGCCGTTCAAGATGGGCTTCTCCGCGAGTTCGATTCGATGGTCGGCGAGGATGGCACCGTCGATCTGGTCTGCGATCCGGGCATGGAAATTCCCTTGGAGCTTGAAAACCGCACTCTGAGCCTTGCCGAATTGCTGGACGCTCTGCAATACAAGCGGACCCTGTCGGACGTACAACCCACGTCCGAAGCGGCATAGGATGCTTGAATAACGCCGGGCGGCGAGTACAGAAGCCGCCTGCGGCCTGATGCCCCACGATCAGAGACGGCCGCGCCGGCAACGGTGCCGAAGGCCGCCGGTTGAGCGTCGATATCGAGCGTTTATCGCTCGCGTCGCTTCAGGATCAAGATCTGGATCGCCATCGCGCAAATTGCGAAGACCGCCAGGTCGAGAATTGAGAAAACCAGTTCGATGGGCATGCGGTTCTCATCGCCCTGGGGTCGCCGTCGGCTCCAGCTTCTCGGTGCGCGTCTTTCCAGATGTCACAGGTCGGAGTGACTTCGTAACCGGAAGGCTTTGCGGCGTCGGAATCGACGCCCCTTCGTGGCGTGTTATTCGACTGCCGCGCGGCCTCGTCGTTCCGCCTTCTCCTGGACGATTCTGACCTGGAGATCGGCCTGGGTTTTGTGGGCCCATTGTTCGAGCTTGGCGCACCATTCGATGGCCTTTTTGTCGTGAACCGCGAGGTCGGCAATATCGAATTCGCGACTCCGGTTCGCCATCCGCCGAACGATTGCCGCCAGATCCAGCAATCGCAGGGTGAGGTCGTCAAGCTTCTTCGGGTCGTAGGTCTGCAACGTCATACCGACATTTTAGACAAAAAAATGGTCGTGTCTATGACGGAAAACTGCGAAAACGCCGAAAACCCGAAAAAAGCAGTCGCATAAAGCGGAATAAACCGTCCAAAATAATGGTTGAAAAAATGTATGTAATCTGCTAATCTGACACAATCAACACGGGCGACCTC
>JAEWUR010000369.1 GCA_023397045.1 Planctomycetota bacterium | reverse complement strand
CTCGGGGTTTCCGTTTGCGGTTCCACGTGGAACGGATATCGGGCCAATGGCGAATCGGACTCGGGCGTTGCCGCTCGTTTTCGTCTTGGCAGGATCGTCGCTTATCCGTAAGCTCATCGCTGTTCACCGGAGGAGGCGCGACATGCCCAAGCAAATCGGTATCCTCACCAGCGGCGGCGATTGTCCCGGTCTGAATGCGGCGATCCGCGGGCTCGGCAAGGCGGCTCGCGATGTTTTTCAGATGGAGGTCGTCGGGTTCCGCGACGGGTTTCGCGGATTGGTTCACGATCAGACCATCCCGCTGGAAAGCAGCATGCTCTCCGGCATCCTGACGAGCGGCGGAACGATCCTGGGCACCAGCCGCGACAAGCCGCACCAGATGGAGATCGGCGGCGAGATCCGGGATATGACCGGGGCGATCGTCGACACGTACCATCGAAACCACCTCGACGCGATCGTGTGCATCGGCGGCGGCGGAACCCAGAAGAACGCGTTGCGACTGAAACAGGCCGGGCTGATGTGATCCTTATTCCCGAGATTCCGTACCGCCCCGAGCGAGTCGCCGAGGCCATCTGCGATCGCGCCCGGGCGGGCAAACGTTTTAGTATCGTGGCCGTGGCCGAGGGCGCGATGTCGGCCGATGACGCCCGGATGGTCGACGAGATGCTTCACGACAAGGAGAAGGCCAAGTCGAAGGGCGACCGGAATAAGGCGTCCGCTCGCCTCGACAGTTTCCATCAGCGTCATCTCGAACACACGATGCGGCTGACCGAGCAGATCGGCAGCATGACGGGCCAGGAGTCGCGATTGACGATCCTCGGGCATCTCCAGCGAGGCGGCACACCGTCGCCCGCCGACCGAATTCTGGGCACTCGCTTGGGCACCCGTTGTGCGGAATGTCTTCAGCAGGATCTTTTTGGCGTGATGCTTGCCGCCCGGGGCGACGGCGTGACGCCGGTTCCGTTGGAGGATGTGGCGGGCAAGAAGAAGTTCGTTCCGCCGGAGCATCCTTGGGTTCGGGCGGCCAAGCAGGTCGGCGTCCGTTTCGGCAAGTGACGGCCGATCGGGTGTTTGGTGTTCCGTGAAACGTTAATGTACGTGTTTCGCGTGAAACAGGTAGTTCGCGTGATTTGGTCTTTTCACGTGAAACGTAGTGGATGTTCCCCCCGGGGTTGGAGTGGAACAACGGCGGGCAAGCCCGCCCGCTACACTTGACGGTTGGTTCTCGCCGCTTGTTGCTTGTGGCTCACGAAACTGGCATTTCCACGCACGCCCCCTCCTTGCTAGAATCCGCGCCGATCGTCGGGGAAAATCTGCGCGGGAGCAAGTAGGTTATGCTTCAGCATAACAGGGCGGTCGAGGATCGATGTTATGCTGAAGCATAACCTACGACTAACAGGGCGGTCGAGGAAAGACGTTATGCTGAAGCATAACCTACGACTACGACTGTGGACTGTTATGCTGAAGCATAACCTACGGCAGTGAGGAACATACCGTGGCTCGGATCTTCTGTGTTGCCAACCAGAAAGGCGGTGTGGGCAAGACCACGACGGCCGTCAATCTGGCTGCTGGGTTGGCTCGATCGGGCGCTCAGACGCTCCTGGTCGACCTCGACCCGCAGTGCAACGCGACGACCGGGCTGGGACGCCAACCGACCGACAGCCATCCGCTGGTCCAGTGCGCGCCGATCCGCCAGGGTGTTTTGCCGACCGACGTGCCGCGGCTGGACCTGTTGCCGGGCAGTCGGAGTTTCCGCGACGTCGAGCAGTTGACCAGCGAAGACCTGCATCGATCGAACCGCCTGCGCGAACATCTGATGACAGGCTTCAACGCCTACGACTTCGTGTTGATCGACTGCCCACCGTCGCTTGGGCCGCTGACGAAGACCGCGCTTTGCAGTTCGACCGAGGTGTTCATGCCGATCCAATGCGAGTATTTCGCCATGGAAGGATTGGCGCAGATGATCGAGGTCATCCGAGACGTAATGCAGCGGGAGACAAGCCAGCTTCAGTTCGGGGGCATCGTCCTGACCATGTACGACCACACCCTGGAATTGACCCGGGAGGTGGACGAGGAGGTCCGAGAGTTTTTTGGCGAGATCGTGTTCCAGACGGTCATCCCACGGGATGTCTCGGTCTCGGAAGCGCCGAGCCACGGCAAATCGGTGATCGACTACATGCCCCGCTCGCGAGGGGCTAGAGCATATATTGAACTTTGCATGGAGGTACTCGAACGTGAATAAAGAACGACGCCTCGGACGGGGCCTGGAGGCCCTGCTCGGCCAGCTTCCCAGCCGCAACGAAACCTCGCGACCGTCGCAGCCGACCCCCAGTTCGGAGGAGCATCCGAAGAAGGTCGAGGCCAATGATCCGCCGTCGGCCGAGAGTCTTTTCCGGCTCGACGTTCCGCATCGGTCGGCCGAGACGTTCGCGGGCCATCCGCACCATCCGCCGGTCCAATCGCCGAAGAGCGAGGCGACCGAGATGGCGATGGCGACGACGGAAACGGTGCAAATCGAGCAGCCGCTGCACGCGCCGGGATCGCCGCGGATCAAGGTCTCGCAGATCGATCGCAACCCCGACCAACCTCGGAAGGACTTTTTGCCCGAGGAGATTCGTTCGCTCGCCGAGAGCATCTCGGCCCACGGTCTGTTGCAGCCGGTGGTGGTCCGTCGCACGCACGATCGCTATCAACTTGTCGCGGGCGAGCGGCGGCTGCGCGCGGCGATGCAGGCCGGATGGATCGACGTTCCGGTGAACATTGTCGAGGCCGACGACCGGCAGATGGCCGAGTTGGCCGTCGTCGAGAACCTGCATCGCAAGGACCTGAACGCGTTGGAAAAGGCGGCCTCGTTCCAGAAATACCTCGACCAATACGGCTGCACGCAGGAGGAGTTGGCGGGCCGCCTGAAGCTCGACCGCTCGACGATCGCCAATTTGATCCGGCTGCTCGAACTGCCCGAGCCGGTCAAGGATCGGCTGAAGCGGGGGCGAATCACGCAGGGGCACGCCCGGGCGCTGCTGCCGCTGGGCGACGAGCGCGAGCAGATCGAGTTCTGTCAGCGGATCGAGAGCGAGGGGTTGAATGTCCGTCAGACGGAGCGGATGGTGCAAGAGTTGATCGAGGCGGCCGACCGCGAGCCGTTGGCGGCCGTCGAGGCCCCGCAAAAAGCATCACGATCGTCGCCCGCCCGAAGCGAACATATTGCCGCCCTGGAACAACATTTTCGCACGGCGTTGGGCATGAAAGTGAAAATCACCCATAACGCCCGGGGCCGCGGCAAGTTGGTCGTCCAGTTCCGCAACCACGAGGAGTTCGAGCGGTTGAAGAAGCACGTGTGCGGTGGGTAGGGGATAGTGGGTAGAGGGTAGTGGGTAGTGGATGGTGGGGACACCGCGCTACGGTTCTATTTTGATGATTGAATTGTCGTAGCTTGGTTTGACGCGGCAGCCTGGCGGAACGATGAGGAAACTGGCTTCGTCCCAGGGACCGTCGACCAGCCGTTGGATCAGGCTCATGTTGCCGGCGATTTTTTCGTACTTCCAGCCGCATTCGGCGGCTTCTCCCCGGGCGATTCGCTCGAAGCGGTCGTCCGGCTCGATGCCCATCTCGATATAGGTCATGCCGGAGTAGTTTCGCGTCATGTCGCCGAGCTGCTCGAACAGGAACGCGGCGTTGTCTTCGCCATATTTGGCGACCAGTTCTTCGTAGGTCTGGCCCATGCCCGACTGAGATTGGATCGAATCGAAACCGAACTGTTTCAGGCCGTCGCCGCGTTCGATCCAGCCGGTCGTTTTGAAGTAGACGCCCGGGTGGGAATGGAAGTATTCGAGGTATCGTTCCTTGCTGCCGAGGAACAGCGTGATGCAGTCATGGGCGCGGGGGACCACCAGGGGGATCTTGCCGGCGGTGAGGCCGACGAGCCCATTGCTGCACAGGCCGTAGCCGAACAGCACGGCCTCGTATTGTGACGGATCGACGGCCGCGAGGGTTTCGGTGAGCTTGGCCGACATGCCAACCTGGCCGATATCGTGCAGTCCCTTGGGCAGGAACTCGACGTCGATCTGGTTGACCGACCGAGCGACGGCGGCGCACAGTTCGCGGTAAAAAATTTCGCAGGCAATGAGTTTCAGTCGCAAAGCAACACCGTTGGGGAACGTTTTCGTTCGTTACTGTCGCGAAAAGCTGACCGTTGTCGTCGAACGGCTTCCGCACCAGTAACTCCGTCGAAAGCGTTATTTTGACACAAAACGGCCGCGAAGGAAACGTTTCCACCCGGAAGTGCGGGTTGGCAGCCGACCGCCACTTTGGAATAATGGCGGTCATCATGAACCAACCGATCCTGGGCGTTATGCCCTCCGAACTAGCGGAAGTCACCTGCAAAGTGGTTTGGCCGACCATCGGCGCGACCCAACCCGGCCGATGGGTTGGGCGTCTCGCGGCTGTGCGGCTTGGCCTGGGCGAGTTTTTCACGCTCGGCAAGCTGTTGGCCTTGGCGACGATTCCGGTGAGTGTTGCGGTTTTCGCGTGGCAGTTGATGCCATTCGTCTGTCGCCGCTATACCTTGACCAATCGCCGAATCATCGTTCGTAAGGGCCTTCGCGCCGTCGACGGTCCGTGGATCGGGCTCGATGAGTTCGAGGCGATTGACGTCGAGGTGCTGCCCGGCCAGCAATGGCTCCATGCCGGCGATTTGGTCTTCCGACGCGGCGACCGCGAAATCCTACGGCTCTCCGGCGTTTCGCGGCCCGAGGCGTTTCGTCGAGTTTGCTTGACGGCTCAGACGGCCCTGGTTAGCGTTCGCGCCGTTGTCACGCAGCAAGCGATCGAGGCCGCATAATAGCGGACCGTTTTTTTACCGATGTTGCTGAGACATGGGCGGAATGGGCCGAAGCTGGCTCGACGGCCGTTTCGCGATCATCGTTCTTTCGTCATGGCACTCCTGTTGTTGGGTAAATGGGAATTGCGCCATCGACTGCCTGTACCGAGACGGGGAGCGATTGGCTCATTTCGACCGGCGGCAATCGGCGAATGCCCTCGCCGAATACCGCCTGGGGGCCAGCCGCTTCCGTGGTGCTGGCTAATGATACCGGCACCAACGGTTTCGGGGTCTCCGCCGTCTTTTCCTCGACAGTCGCTTCTGCCGGATGATCCACCGGCATGCTGATGACCTCCGCATCAGTCTCCTGCACATCCTCCGCTGCAACCTGCTTGCCAACTTCCGGCGCGGGCGCCACCTCGATCGGCTCGGCCGGCTTTGACGTCAGTTCGAGCGCCTTGGGCTCCTCCCTAGGCACGGTCGGTTCTGACACCGTCTCAGGCGGTTTGGGCTCTTCCGGTCGTGGCGCCGGTTCCGCTGCCGGCGGCGTATCGACAGCGGTTTGTTTTGGCCCAACCATTTCCCACACCACGGGATATCGCATCGTGTTGAAGCCGATCGACACGGCGATCAACGTCACACCGAGCAATACCGCCGCAGGCCTGAGCATATCTTTCCTCGATGCTCCATTTCAACATTTGTCTACGCAAAAACCATACACCATCGCCGTTTCGTGGCAAGCAAAAAAGGCCTAGAAAAAAACAACGAAGCCGGAATGTTGCGCGGCAGAAACGCCTGCGCAAACTTGGCAAACTTGACCGGCTGAAAATCAGCCGCCGCGCACTGGTGTGGTGCGTCACCCAGATGTGAAATCATCTTGGGCGTGCCACTGGCTCTGCCAGTGCCTGGATTCGCCCGCACTTCGGCACTGGCAAAGCCAGTGGCACACAAATAGTGCTAAACCCGTAATTTGACGCTACTCACGAGATATGGCTCGATAGCTCGCGGCCTAGTCGGATTCGGATGCT
>JAEWUR010000341.1 GCA_023397045.1 Planctomycetota bacterium | reverse complement strand
CCAATGCTCCATGCAAAGCCACTTCCCCGTCCGACCCCAACTGGTCAGCACTTCGTCGGCCATCAAGAGGATCTTCTTCTCGTCGCAATACTTCCGCAGCTTGGGGAAGAAATCGTCGGGCGGCATCACCGAGCCGCCCCAGCCTTGAATCGGCTCGACGACGAATCCCGCCACGTCGCCGACCGTGCCCTTGTAGATGTATTCGTCGTAGAATGCAATGTACTGGTCGGTGTCGATCGATCCGTCGGGCTTGGTCCACATCGGCCGATAGCAGTCGGGTCGGGGAACCATGTGCGCGCCCGGCATTCTAACCCGCCCGTAGACGTGCGATCGGATCTGCGCCAACGACACGGCGCCATAGGTCTTGCCGTGGAAGTCGTTGAAGCAACTGATCATCTCGTTGCGTCCGGTGGCCGCCCGAAGGACTCGCATGCCGGCCTCGACGGCCGCGGTGCCCGCATCATAGAACTGGAACCCGCCGAAATCGCCCGGCAGCACTTCGGCCAGCTTCTCGACCAACAGGGTCTTGATCGGCGTGGTGAAATCGTGGGCGTTCATCAACAGGCCCGCGTATTTCGCAATCGCCTCACTGATTTTTGGATGGCAATGGCCGAGCGTCGTGACATAAATCCCGGAAGAGAAGTCGATGTATCGGTTGCCGTCGACATCGACCAGCACGCAGCCGGATCCCGATTCGAATGCGACCGGGAACAGCTTGACCTGCCCGCTGAGTCCTTTGAAATACCGTGTGCAACGCTGGTGCAATTCCTGCGATTTCGGTCCGGGCGGCGGAACGGTGATCGAGGGACACGTGTTCAGGTCGACCTTTCCCCAGGAAGGGCAATTTTCGGACATCCGGCGGGCTCCTTGGCGAGTGGTATTATGTGTTATGTTGTGTTCATTATAAACACCGCCGGACACGATGTCAAGTGTGCCGGAAACGGAAGAATTGGCGGACGCGGCAAGGTCGATCTCAGCCGGCCTTGAGGATTCGGACGCCCGACTTTTTGAGTCCGGCGAGAAGAGAGCGGTCGGCCGAGCGGTCGGTGATCAGGGCAGCCCAATCCGGAAGCCGGCCGAAACGCCACAGGGCCGTTTTGCCGAGTTTTGAACCGTCGGCGACCACGTAGACGCGGCTGGCCGAGGCAGCCATTTTCATCAGCATCCGGGCGACCTCGGGCGAGGAATTGTAGACGGCCCCCGCACGGTCGATCGCGTCGGCCCCGAGAAAGGCGACGTCGGCACGCAGGTTATCCAGGTTGTTCTCGGTAATGGCCCCGACCAAGTCGGGCGACGAGGGACGCAGCCGCCCACCGAGCAGCAAAACGTCGATATTCGCGTTGAATTGCAGTTGTGCGGCGATCGGCAAGGACGACGTGATGATCGTCAGCCCTTGCCTCGCGCGAAACTGCTTGGCCAACTCGAGGGTCGTGGTGCCGGAGTCGAGCATGACCGACTCGCCGTCGCGAACCTGATCCGCCGCGACCGCTGCAATCGCGGCCTTCGCGTCTTGGTGGCTTAGCACGCGGTTGAGAAAATCGAACTCGAAGCTGATCCGCTCGGCCGTTGCGCCGCCGCCGTGCGTGCGAATGACCTTTCCCTGATCGGCCAGCGATTGCAGGTCTCGCCGGATGGTCATTCCGCTGACGCCAAAATGCTCGGCCAGCTCTTCGATCGAGCATTCGCCCTGCCGGGCAATCCGTTCGGCAATCTGTTTTTGGCGGAGAACCTGGGACATTGACGCGCCTTCGAGGGTATGATAACCTATGTTAAATATAAACACCTGTAGCGATTTGTCAAGAAAGGCGCCCACGATGGCAGAGAGTCTAGTAGCCGGAGCCGCTACGGTCGACGTCACGCCGAAGAATTCCCAGTTCCTATTCGGTTATCCCCATATCCCGCGGATGAGCACGGGCGTCCACGATCCGCTTCTCAGCTCGGCCCTCTTTCTGTCCGACGGCGTCACGCCGTTGCTGTTCGTGGCGAATGACGTTATCTTCGTCGAACGGCAGTCGGCCGTCCGGGTGCGAAAACGCATCGAGACGTTGACGGGCGTGCCCTCCACGCAGATCATGGTCACGGCCACGCATACGCACTCCGGCCCGCTGACGTTCGACATGCTCAGCAACGAGGCCGACTCGGTCGTCCCAAAGACCGATCCTCGTTATGTTGCGCAGTTGGAGGACGGAATTGTCGAGGCAGCGATCCAGGCGTTTAAGAATCGGCAACCGGCGGCGATTGGCTTCGGCGAGGCCGATGGATCGTGCGTCGGGACGAATCGGCACGATCCCAAGGGACCATCGAATCCCGTGACGCCGGTCATGGTTGTTCGAAATCGCGAGACCCAGGCTGCTATCGCGGCGATGGTCGTTTGTTCGATGCATCCGACGGTGCTCCATGAGGATTCGACGCTCATTAGCGGCGATTTTCCCGCCATGACGCGCGAATATCTGCAAGAAAACGTCCTCGGAACCGCCTGCCCGGTGGTTTATCACACGGGTCCGAGCGGCAACCAAAGCCCCCGACACGTAACTCGGGCGAATACGTTTGACGAGGCCGAACGACTTGGCCGCCTGTTGGGTCAGTCGATCGCCCAGGCCATCGAATCGATGGAATTCCGGACGACAGTCGGGCTGTCGGCGGCTCAGGCGTTTGTCGACCTCCCCGCTCGCAAATTTCCTGCGGTCAACGAGGCCGAGCGACAACTCGGGGTCATACGCGAACGTTTCGATCGGCTGCGCGAGTCCCAGGCCGACCGTCGCGAAGTCCGCACGGCCGAGTGTGATTGGTTCGGGGCCGAAGAAACGCTCTCGCTCGCCCGTGCAGCGGCGGACGGCCGATTGCAGACGGTTCAACAATCGCTGGTTCCGGCCGAAATCATGTTGATGACGATCGGCCCCTGGTCGTTCGCCGGTTGGCCGGGCGAGTGTTTCGTCGAGTTTTCGTTGGCGGTGCGCGAGAAATTCCCGAACTGCCATATCATCAGTCTGGCCAACGGCGAGTTGCAGGGATATCTGGTCACCAAGGAAGCCGTCGATTCGCATTGGTACGAGGGAATGAACTCGTTGTTCGAATGCCCACAGGCTCCGATGGCAATTGTGGAAAAGACGTTGCAGATGCTTGCTGAAAGCCGATAAAAGGCTTGATCGCGGCACAAGACGGGGCGATCGGACGCTTTCCGACGTGAGGGTGAAATGTCGACGATACTGGCCATCGATCTGGGAACGACGCTTTTCAAGTTCACGCTGATCGACCGCGCCGGCGTGCCCGGCAAGACCTGCCGCATCGCGCCAACCATCCTCCGACCGGTCGACGGGCGCATGGAGTCGCCGGCAGAAGCCTTCGTCGAATCGATCGAGAACGGAATTCGGCAGCTCAAATCGTTCGCCAGCCTCGCGGACGTCGAGGCCGTGACGTTTGCCACGCAGACGAACAGTTTTTTACTGCTCGACGGCGATGATCGACCGTTGACCCCAATCATACTTTGGCCGGACCGGCGGGCCGACTCACTCGACTCGGAAGTGCGACGGCGATGCAATACGCCGGATCTGACGCCGACGACCGGCATCCCGGCCATCAATCATGAGTTCATGGTGGCCAAGCTGCTGTGGCTGCGCCAGGAG
>JAEWUR010000279.1 GCA_023397045.1 Planctomycetota bacterium | reverse complement strand
CGCTTGTGCTGCTTCTTGCCCTTGCCTTTACGTTTTTTGGCCGACTTGCCGATATGGGTCGTATTCTGCTGATAGGAAGCGCCTTTTCGATTCACCTTGCGCATCTGCGGATTTTCCGTAGATGCGCATAAGTTCTCTGGCGTCCGATAGTTACGAATCGTTTTTTCGTGAACACCACAGTGTGCAGCGATCTCGTAGTTACTCTTGCTCTGAGCGTTCGGATGTGCCAAAGCGGCTCTCACAGCGCGTTCTTTGTCTTCATTCGTTCGCCGCAAACCGTGAGATTTATTGACGCCATAACTGTGCCATTGGGCATCCTGAAGGGTGCCCTGGTACACGTTGCATTCAATAGCCTCACCAGGGATGACCATAGAATACGCTTGAACTCGATGGAACCCGTCGGCAAGCCAGTAATTCTGCCCATCGAAGAAGACATCAATAGCAGGAAACTTCTCACCTGCCTTCATGCGTTCGCCGTAGTCATCGCATATGGCTTGGTCAATTTTTGCGCGTGGCTGCGTGCCGCCGTCCAGGCGAATGTTTTCAGGAAAGATTTTTTCGATAGTTGGCATTTCAAACAGTCTCCTATGCGTTCTGCCCGGCACCAGGCACAAGGTGACGAGAATTACCAAGGGTTCGGTCAGGAAGTGTCACGAGATGGTTCGAAAGGACATTGGCCAGGGTTTTGAGGTATTCGGCGTCGAAAAGACCGATCAACAATTTGGCGCCCAGGAAAGGATCGCTAGGCATACTGAGCATGACCATCCTCTGCGAGGCGCTGGGTGCCTTCGTCGAAGGTATGATATGGCGAGTCATGCAACGGGTGGGCGTCGCTGCCCGGCATACTGGTCTTGAGCGGCCAATTCTGGTCGTGTCGAGTCGGTATGTTCTGCCAGCACGAGTCACCGTTCGGATCTGTGGCACTGTTGCAGATGAGATGTTATTCAGGGACGCTCGATACCGTCGAACTGTACATTCACTCACACCACAATGTTGGGCGATTTGGCAATTGCTCTTGTCCGCCGCCATCGGATGAGCCAAGGCGGCTCGTACTGCCCGCACCTTATCTGCATTCGTACGCCGCAGGCCGTGGGTCTTGTTGACGCCGTAACTGTGCCACTGGGCTTCCAGCAGGGTGCCTTCAAACACACAGCATGCGATCGCCTCTCCTGGTTTCGCTAGCTGATGGGCCCGCAGACGATGGCAACCGTCAACGAGCCAGTAGTTCTTGCCATCAAAAAAGACATCGATGGGTGGGAATTGAGCACCCGCCAACATGTGTTCGCTGTACTCATCGCATACGAACTGATCGATTCGTGCCCGGGGTTGCGTACCACCGCTGAGACGGATGTTTTCTGGAAAGATGAATTCAATGGTTGACATTTTTAGAATTTCCTTATGCGCTTTGAACTAATGTTAGGTAAAGTTGGACGGCCAGTTTCGGCAGATCTTCCAACCGAACAATCGCCACCCAGGGTTTTTGATTGGCGCGATGCAACACAACGGGAAGGTTGTGGCCAGCATCACCGGTGGCCTGCTCGAGGGCGGGGTAGAGACGCAAGGCCTCGACCCGCTTCACCTCGAAATGCACACCAGGGATGGCGGCCTGCACGTCGGGGGCATCCGGTCCTCCATGATGCTGTTGCCCCCGACGTGCCTCTACGCCGAACAGTCGCCGCAATTCGGCGGCTGCCTCCAATTCACCGCGACATCCTTTTCGTCGGGACTTCGCGCCCATTATGCAGGCCTCCGCCATGGCGCCGTATTGCTTTGCGCCTGTTGCGGCTTGCCCGTTACGGCCTCGCGCTTTTCGTAGCCCGAAATCTCGTTGGTGATCTCATCGTTGTCCTTGCGCTTCTTGCATTTCACGCGAATCACTAGCGGCAAATTGTGCAAATCGACCGAGTCGTTCGGCGTCATCACACCGACAGCCCGGCACAACGCTGACAATTCTGCCTGGGCGATTTTCATCGCGATAGAACTGGGGTTCTCAAGATTGAGCCTCGCCCAAATCTGGCGGTTTTTGAACTCACCTTCGATGATCGTGAAGGCGATTTCTAAGAAGCGACCGGTGCCCGATTTGTTCGGCTTCATCTCCGATTGCGTGATCATCGCCAGATACTTTCCGGCGGGGATCGCCTCGAACGGGGTCGCGGGTTCCACGTTGTTTGCATCGAATCCACGTAAATCAGCCATTGAAAAAACTCCTTGTTATGAAGGTGTCGAATTGTTCGAAGCCATCGCATCCATCAAGGCCGGCCATGAAAACGGCAGCGGCTCGCGGATGCCGTAGCGATTCTTGGCCAGCACCTGATTCGTTTCGTAAAGCACCAACTGGCGCGTCTCGCCGACCATGCTGGCGGCGCCGACGAAGTCAGACCACTCGAGAATGGTGTTGGCCAGGTCCGGATGGATTTCCGGGGCGGACTTCTCGGTCGTAACCCCGTCGATCGTCGTGATCTCGCGGCGAGTTGTATGTGCGAGCAACACAACGGCGATGCCAGCGTTGACCATCTTGTCGAGCGTCGGCAACAGGTACTGGTAGACGTAGTTCTTCAGCACCAGCTTGCCGTTGCCGTAGCCGCCGTGGGCACGGTTGAGCGTCTGCTTCATGCCGAAGGACGTTCCATCGACTCCTGCCACATGTTCTTCAGCCCGGCGCAGGAGCCAATCCAACGAATCCACGATCACAGCGCCGTACCCGTGCTCACCATTTGAGAGGGAATCGAGCCACGGTTCGATCGCACTCCAATCGGGCAAATACGGCGTCCGATCGCCGGCGACATGTGCCGCGCCGTTTTCCGTGTCGACGATCAGGCCGCCGGAAGCAGCGCCAAAGGTGGTTTTGCCGACGCCCGGCGGGCCGTAGACAATGCCCTTGGGAGCACGCATGTTAATTTGATTCAGTATTGGGGCGGGGAATCCCATGATGTGTCCTTTCCGTCAGTTGTGAGAGTGAAATGTGTATGAAAAAAGCCGGGACTGATGGGCGGGGGGCTGCAACCGTTTCAGTTTTCTGCTCGCACCGAACGCGCCCATCAGGTCCCGATGTCTTTGATGGAGGTCATACCGTGTCGAATACGCGGATTTCTTCGTAGCCAGTCGGCCACGTGTCGGTGGCGATACATCGTTTGAGCCGTTCGATGGCCATCTCGTTTTCCTTCTGGGCCTGGGCCACGATGTCGTCCATGATCTTCCAGACGCCGGCCCGGAATGGTTCTTTCTTTTCGACGCCGATCAGATAGACCGGCATGGCAATGCCGATCACCTGCCGGAGAACGGCCCGATAGAAGGCCATCTGATGAACGTAGCCATAGCGCCGAGCATCGGACTCGAACCAGGTGAGTTCATCACAGGTCTTCAGATCCACGATGCCGCGATGCGGATCGAACCAATCGAGACGAATCTGGCTGGGCATGCCGCAATATTCAGTTCGCACCACGCCTTCGGCGATTCCTTCCGAAAGAAGATCCACCGCCATGCCGTTGGCTCGGACGCCGTCGGCCATGCTGTCGATCAGATCGAACTGAGCAACAGTCAGCACGGCCTTGCCTTGTTCTGCCGCCCACTGGGCGAATGCCTTGGTCGTGGGGCCATAAATTTCGCCGGTTTTCGGATTGATCGGCCCACCGACGGCATACTCCCGTTCGAACACAGCGCGACCTTCGAGCACCAGCGTGTGCAGCGCCCGGCCGATCTGATAGGCCGGCCGGTCCTCGTCGCCGACCAAACCGAGCTGTTTCTTGCGATACAGCGCCGGGCATTTGCGGAAGTTGCCAAGCTGGTGACTGCTCAAGTGCTGCTTGGCCTTGGTGTGATATTCTTCGGCAGGTTCGCAAATTAGAAAACTCGTATCAGGATAGGCGGCGTTGGCGGTTGGCAGAATACTCATGGGGATGCTCCTTGATTGATGATGGTGCGTGTTGAATCTCTATC